>JBDSAR010000603.1:0-6213 GCA_039922035.1 Chthoniobacteraceae bacterium | reverse complement strand
CGGGCATGGAGAACTACCTGCGCCTTTTGCAGCAGAACCTCGTGCAGCGACTGGTGATTCGGAAAGGTCAATCGGACAGCCAAGCTGTGCCCTACACCCTCTTCATGTCGCCGCCGAATTTAGACATTCCGCTGTGGCGCTACATGGACTTCACCAAGTTTGTCTCTCTGCTCCAGAACGACGCGCTTTTCTTTCCGACGGTGGCGATGTTGGTGGACCCGTTCGAGGGCTCGTATGCGCGGGGCAATGAAGACCTTCGCCCGCGTGTTTACAAACACATGCCGAATCGCTTTCACCTCACCGCGGGTGAGATGGTCAAGCGGCTGCGAGGCCATGTCGCGGTGAGTTGCTGGCACAGCAACGAGCAGGAGTCCGCGGCGATGTGGAAGCTATACGCGAAGACGCACGAGGCGGTATGCGTGCAGACCACGTTTCGCAAGCTGCAGGCGGCGATGGGCGAGCAGGCGCGCGTCGGGATGGTTCGCTACGTGGATTACGACAAGGGGTGGATACCGGAGAGCAATCCGCTGGCACCGTTTCTCTACAAACGAAAGTCGTTTGAGCACGAGCGCGAGGTGAGGGCGATTATCGAACCGGCGGAGATGGCGGCGCTGCTGAAGGCTGAAGGCGAACCGAAGCCAGCGGCGGGCCGATGGGTGAAGATCAACGTGGGGGAGACGATCGAGCGAGTGCTCATCGCACCGGATGCGCCGCCGTGGTTTCTGGAGTTGGTGCGGCAGGTGACTGCGCGCTACGAGCAGGGAGCCGTGCCGGTCGTGCCGTCCGCACTGGCGCAAGTGCCGTTTTATTGACGCTAGCGGGAGCGCCTTTTCCTCCGGGCGGTTTGCCAACCAACAATGCGCGAATGTCGGGCCGGTTCCTGCGTGAAGGCGGGGATCAGGCGGACGGGGGCGTCCGTGCCTCTCCAAAGCGCAGCCTCAAAACAAAAGACGAGATTGGGATTAAGAAGAAGGGCGCGGAACGATTGACGCACGCGACGGAAAAGGTATGCCCTTTGTCCTCTCCCAACCCAAACCTACCCATGCGAAAACTCCTCCTGCCCCTCCTTTTTACCGCACTTATCACTGCACTGCCCGGCCGCGCGACGGCTGCGAACTACAAGGCGGTGGACAACTGGTATCATCTGCAGGAGGGACGCCCGATGATGGGGAACATGCATGGGGACATCGCGGTGGCCTCGAATGGTGACGTGTATGTGAGCACGATGGATCCGAAGGCCGGCCTGCAAGTGTATTCGGCGGAGGGAAAATGGCTGCGCAATGTGCCGAATGCGCCGGCGGATTTCCACGGGTTCGTGATTCACAAGGATGCGGACGGCGAGTTCATCTACGGGCCGCGGCTCGGCGGGCAGGTGATCCTGAAGCTCACGCTCGACGGGAAGGAAGTGATGAGCATTCCGGCATCGGCGATTCCGGATGAGTTCAAGAACAAGACGCCGAAGAACGCGAAGAAGAACGCGGCGGGCGAAGTGGTGCCGGACCCGAACGAGGGCAAATCTTTCGTGCGGCTCACGGCGATGGATGTCGCGCCGAATGGCGATCTTTTTGTGACGGATGGCTACTCCAGCAGCTATGTGCACCGCTTTGACAAGACGGGGAAATATCTCAAGTCGTTCGGCGGAAAGAAGGAGCCGTACAGCTTCAGCACGCTGCATAAGATCGCGGTGGACACGCGCTTTTCCCCGCCACGCATCATCGCGTGCGACCGTGAGAACAAGCGTGTCGTCCACCTGTCGCTCGACGGGGAGTTCCTCGGCGTGATCGCGAAGGATCTGCTGAATCCCGCGGCCGTCGCGGTGCAGGGCGACTTCGCGCTCATCGGTGAAATCAAGGGCCGCGTGACCATTCTCGACAAGGAGGGGAAGGTGGCCGCGCAGTTCGGCGCGAACGATCACGCGGATGAGACGGGCACGAACAAGACCGAGCCGGACAAGTGGAGGACGGGTTTCGTCACGGCACCGCACGGCGTGGCGTTCGATGCGAAGGGGAATGTGTACGTCTCCGAATACAACATCTACGGGCGCGTGCACCGGTTCAACAGGGAGTAGGCACGCCCAACGAGTGGTGAACCCATGCGCGATGCGCCGGTGCTGGCGCATCCATCGCGCGGCGCGGAAAAGAACTCGCCCGCACGGCAGGCCCGGCGCTATGCAGCAGACATGAAGGTGCCCCTTATCTTTGCCTGCTGCGTCGTGCTGGCGGGGTGCCACAAGCGCCCCGCAGCGGAGACAGGGCAGTCTGGCAAAGACGCCCCCGCGACGAGCCCGACGCCGCAGCGCCCGCGCGTTCCGGCGATGCGGGTTCCGAAGATCGAGGAACGCAACGCCGAGTGGTACGCACAGGCTGCAGCGCAGGGCGATGCGGCTGCGCAGGCTGCGCTCGGCGCCATGTATGCAGACGGGACGGGCGGTGTGGCAGAGGATGAGGCGAAAGCGCTCGAGTGGCTTCGCAAGGCCGCCACGCAGGGCGAGGCCTCTGCACAGTCGCGGCTCGGCGCGATGCTGGCCGAGGGAAAGATTATGCCGAAGGATCAGGCCGAGGCCATCGCGTGGATGGAAAAGGCGGCGGCCGACGGCAACGCCGCCGCGCAGTCCAGGCTCGGCGTGATTTTCGCCGAGGGCGCGGGTGTCCCGCGCGATGCGGCAAAGGCGGCGGACCTGATCCAGCAAGCCGCCACGCAGGGGAATGCCGTCGCGCAGTTCAATCTCGGAGTCATGCTCGCCACCGGAAAGGGGGTCGCGAAGGACCATGCGAAGGCGGTGGAGTGGTATGAAAAATCCGCCGCGCAGGGCTACGCGCCGGCCGAGGCAAATCTGGGCGGGATGTATTCCGAGGGCCTCGGCATTGCGAAGGATGAGAGGAAGGCAGTCGGGTGGTTTCAGATGGCCGCCGCGCAGGGGCACGCCGTCGCGCAATTCAATCTCGCGATCCGCTACGCGGGCGGGATCGGCACCGAGAAGGACGAGGCGAAGGCGGCGGAGTGGCTGCAAAAATCGGCCTTCCAGGGCTATCCGGCGGCGCAGTTCAATCTCGGCGTGATGTACGCGAATGGCATCGGCGGCCCGAAGGACGCGGTGCGCGCATGGGTCTGGTACACTCTCGCTGCCCGTCAGAATGACCCCGAAGCTGCGGCGGAAAAGGACGTGCTCGAAGAGGCAATGACTGCGGAGGAGAAGAAAGAGGCGCAGCAAGTCCTCGTCGAGTTGCTCGGGAAAATTCCGGGCGGGTAGTGCGCCCGCCCGCTCACCGACCGCGATGGGCGCACATGGACATGGCGCAGCGCTGCGGGCATGATTGCCGGCACGATGCCACATTGGAGCGTTCTCTATCTCACCAGCGAATGGGCGATCCGGTTCATCATGCTCATCTACGTGCCGCAGCGGCGCACCGCCGCGGCTTCGCGCACGTGGCTGCTGCTCATCTTCCTGCTGCCGTGGCCGGGCCTCGCGCTCTACGCGATGTTCGGCCGGATCTATGTGCCAAAAAAACGGCTGGAATTGCAGGAGCGCGCGTCGGCACGAATCCATGAGGTGCAGGCGCAAATCGCGGCGCGTGTCGGCGACACACCGGTGTTGCCGGGGCATCTTTCCCATCTGCCGCTGCTGGCGGCCCGGCTCGGGGACTTCGAGCCATTTGGCGGGAATCGCATCGAGCTGCTCGCGGATTACCAGGGATCGATCGAGCGACTCATCGGCGACATCGGCGCGGCGCGCGGGCATGTCCACATCCTCACCTACATCCTGGGCACGGATGCGGTCGCGCGACGTTTCGCGGAGGCGCTGAAGCTCGCGGTGAAGCGTGGCGTGACCTGCCGCCTGATGGCGGATGCGGTCGGCTCCAGGGCGGGACTGGCAGCATTCGGCGAGGAGTTGCGCGCCGCCGGAGTCGAGGTGGTGGCATTGCTGCCGGTGGGAATTTTCCGCCACAACGCTGCGCGATTCGATCTGCGGAACCACCGCAAGATCGCGGTCATTGATGGCACGATTGGCCACGTGGGTTCGCAGAACCTCGTCGGCCCGGAGTTCGTGCGGGGCTTTCCGAATGAGGAGGTCGTCGCGCGTGTCACCGGCCCCGTCGTGGCGCAACTGCAGGCCGTGCTGCTGGCGGATCGGTTCTTCGAGACGGATGCGGGCATCGAGTCACCGGAGCTTTTCCCCGAGATCGCAACGTGCGGCGACTCGCCTGCGCAGGCGCTGCCGAGCGGGCCCGGCTACGGCCGTGAGAATGCGGAGGAATTGCTCGTGGCGATGCTCTACGCGGCGCGCAGGCGGGTGGTGATCACGACGCCGTATTTCGTGCCGGGCGAGCCGTTCATGGAGGCATTGCGCTCCTCGGCGCGGCGTGGCTTGGATGTGAGGCTCATCGTGTCGCAGCACGCGAACCAGACATTCACGCAATACGCGCAGCGATCCTACTATGACGATCTGCTTTCGGCCGGCATTCGCGTGCATCTCCACCGCCCGCGCTTCCTGCATGCAAAGCACCTCACCGTGGACGATTCGATCGCGATGCTCGGCTCGACGAACATGGACATCCGCTCGTTCGCACTGAACGCGGAAATCAGTCTCATCATCTACGATCCGGCAGTGGTTGCATCGCTTGTCGCCATTCAGGAGCGCTACCTCGCGGAGAGCGATGAACTCGATCTCGCAGCATGGCGCGCACGGCCTGCGTCGCAGAAGGTGCTGCAGAATATCGCGCGCCTCGCGGATTCGCTGCTGTAGCAATCCCTGCGGCCGGGCAGCGAAACGGCAGCCTGCGCGCATGATGTCCGCCATCCCGTCCGGCCCCCGCGGCGTGCGTGCGGGCAAAATTTCTTTCAACCGCACCCGGTCGCATGTTACACGCGGGCCTGTGACGCACCGCCCTCGAAATTGCCGCGACCGCAAAAATTGGCGGGCTTCGTCCAGTGCTCCTTGGGAGATCGAATGAGCAGTCGTAATCCCCGTTCCCCTTACGAAGCGATGCTGGTCCCCGCGCTCACGCGGATTCAGCAGGAGTTTGGCTTTCTGAAACGGGAGGCGCTCGAGGAATATGCGACGGAGTCCGGCCTTCCCCTGCACCGGCTGCAGGCAGTGGCGAGTTTCTTTCCGCATTTCCGACTTTCGCCTCCGAGAAAAATCACGCTCCGAGTGTGCCGGGACATGTCGTGCCATCTCGCGGGCTCGGCGGCGATGCTGCGCGAATTGAAATCAGCCGACGGCGAGCACGTCGCCGTGGAAGGCGTGTCGTGCCTCGGCCGGTGCGACCGGGCGCCGGCGGCGTGCGTCGAGGTGCGGGGAGGGGAGCACGATGCGTATTTTCTCGGGCGCTCGGCGGCGGAACTGAAGGCAATCGTCGTCGGATATCAGAGCGATTCGCCACCGGCATGCGACCATGATGCGGATCTGCCCCATGCTTTCGCCGACTGGGTTCTTGATCCGTATCGTGGGAGTCAGCCGGAATATCTCGCGGTGGAAAAAGCGATCGCCGCGCGCAATGCGGCGCTGGCCTCCGCGAGCCGCATGCTCGGTGATTCGCGCGAGTGGGGGAGCGACAAGATGGAGCAGTTCCGGCGCGGTGCGATCCGTGAAATGCTCCCCGACCTGCCAGTGGACGACGAGGTGCTCGACGCCGTGCTCTGTTGGCAGACGGCGACCGACTGGGCAAACGATCCGGCATTGGGCGGATGGTCCGATGCGCTGCTGAACGAACTGAAGATCGCTGATCTCCGCGGCATGGGCGGCGCGGGGATTCCCGCCGTGCAAAAATGGCAGGATGTCCGCGATGCCGTGCGCAAGGCACGACAGCGGGGAAACAACGATTGCGCGTTCATCGTGGTCAACGGCGATGAGAGCGAGCCTGCCACTTTCAAGGACCGCGAGCTCCTGCTGCGTGCGCCGCACACGATTGTCGAAGGCGTGATCCTCGCGGGACTGATCACGGATGCCTCGCAGGGGTTCATCTACATCCGGCACGAATATGCCGAGCAGATCGCGGCGTGCGAGTCGGAGATCCGGCGTGCGGAGGAGTTGGGCCTCTGCGGCGCGAATGCAACCGTGCTCGGCAGGCCGTTCCCGATCTCGGTTTTCGTCAGTCCCGGCGGCTATATTTGTGGCGAGCAGAGTGCCTTGATCGAGGCGATGTCCGATCGCCGCGGCGAGCCGCGCAATATGCCGCCGAAGCTGGAGACGAACGGCCTGATGGATCTCCC
>JBDSAR010000602.1:0-8599 GCA_039922035.1 Chthoniobacteraceae bacterium | reverse complement strand
GTAAGGCCGAGCAGCTTCGCCTCCGCGCTGAAATCCAGCGCCGCCACCGCAGCCGGACGCAACGCCGGCTAAAGCCGATGACTACTCTGCGCGCTCCACGCCTTACTCGATGGTCACGGCGATTGATGCGCCCGCGTCGGGCTTCGTGAATCCGAAGCTCGCGGACGGCGAAATCCAGATCACGCGCTGGCTCGCGGACGACCTCGGTGTTACGCCGGGCGCGAAGGTCACGCTGAAATATTTCGTGATGGGCGAGCGGCGTCAGCTCATCGAGAAGCCGCGCACTTTCACCGTCGCCGCGCCGATCCTCGAGATGGACACGCCGCAGCTCGACACATCGTGGATGCCCGATTTTCCAAACGTGCCGGACGGGGACAGCTTCGGAAAATGGAAGCCCGGCTTCGACTTCGACGCGACGCGCATCCGCAAGCAGGACGAGGAGTATTGGAAAAAATACCGCGGCACGCCGAAGGCCTTCGTGACGCTGAAAACCGGCCAGGAGCTGTGGGGCAACCGCTGGGGCAACCTCACGAGCATCCGCTATCCCGCGGGCACAAAACGCGAGCAGGTCGAGCGCATCGCCGCGTTTATTGACCCCGCCGCGCTCGGCTTCCGCACCGTGAACCTCCGCGAGCAGGCGCTCGCCGCGACGAATGCGCCCGTGGATTTCGGCGAGCTGTTCGTCTATTTCAGCTTCTTCCTCATCGCCGCCGCGGCGGTGCTCACGGGGCTGCTGTTCACCTTCACCATCGAGCAGCGCGCCGCCGAAGCCGGCCTGCTGCTCGCTGTCGGCTGGCCGGTGAAAAAAGTGCGCCGACTCTTTTTGCGCGAAGGCTTCGTGCTCGCGCTCATCGGCTCGCTCGTCGGCGCACTGCTCGCCGCGCTCTACACGAAGGGCGTGCTGCACGCGCTCGCCAGCGTGTGGAGCGGCGCGACCGGCGGCACACGATTCGTCTTCGCGCCATCGGCGATCACGATCGCCATCGGTACCGCGAGCGGCGTCTTCGTCGCGATGATCGCGATGTGGCTCGCGAGCCGGAGGCTTTTCAAAATGGAGGCCGCGGTGCTGCTGAACGGCGAGTGGAGCGCGGACGCGAATGGAGCGCCGTCCGTCCCGGCGGCCACCTCGCTCCCGCGCGAATCGCCACAAAAATGTGCGGCTGCGCCGAATGGCAGCGTGGCCACCGGGACGGATGGCGCTCCATCGGGCCGCGCTCCGCGCTCGGTCCGATCCTTCCGCCTCACATTCACTGCCATCGTATCCGTTGTTGCTGCCCTCGCACTCGCGGTGCTGGCCAAGGGAAACTCCGGCGCATTCTTCGGCGCGGGCGCTCTGCTGCTCATCGCGGGATGTCTCTTTGCACTCGCGGCTTTGCGCAAAGTCGCCACCGGCACCGGCGCGGATTCGCTCGCGCAGCTCGGCGCTCGCAACATCTCGCGCCGACGCGGACGCAGCATGGCGACCATCGCCGTGCTCGCAAGCGGCGTCTTCATGGTCATCGCCGTGGATTCCTTCCGCAAAGCTGCGCCCAAGGACACGACGCGGCGCGACACGGGCACGGGTGGCTTCGCATTCATCGGCGAAAGCAGCGCGCCGATCTATGAAGACCTCAATTCCGCAAAAGGCCGCGAGGCCTACGCGCTCGATGACAAGCTCATGTCCGGCGTGCGCGTGGTGCAGATGCGCGTTCGCGATGGCGACGACGCAAGCTGCCTGAATCTGAATCGCGCCGTGCAGCCGCGAATCCTCGGCGTGGATTTTTCGGAATTGGAAAATGTGGGCGCAGGCGACTTGCGTGCATCGGGGAGCACGCGCGCCTCGCGCGCAGTTTCCGGCGCCTCGCCGGAAATATCCGGGCGTGGAGAGGCGTCCGTTATGAGCGCGCGCCCAACAACGCCTGATGCCGCCGGCGAGGGCGCCGACGGCGGCGCGCGAGGGCGCGCGCGCTCCCCATTTTCTCTCGTGTGGTCGGGCGTCAAAGCAAAGGACGTGACCGCTGTCCCCGGCGTTGTGGATGCGAATACCTTGCAATGGGCGATGCAGAAAAAGATCGGCGACGTGCTCGAAATCCCCGGCGAACGCGGCGATGCCGTGCGCGTGCAATTCGCCGCCACCGTGGATGGCAGCGTGCTGCAAGGCGTCGTGATCATCCCCGAGCGCGACTTTACTGCGAAATTTCCGAACACCTCCGGCACCCGTTTCTTCCTCGTGGACTGCCCGCGCGAAAAAGCGGACGCCGTGCGCGAGCACCTCACGCGGCAGCTCGGCGATCGCGGACTCGAACTCGTCTCCGCCACGAAGCGCCTCGCGGAATTCAACGAGGTGGAAAACACCTACCTCTCGATTTTCCAAGTGCTCGGCGGGCTCGGGATGCTGCTCGGCAGCGCGGGCCTCGGCATCGTCGTCGCGCGCAATGTCTTCGAGCGCCGCCGCGAATTCGGCCTGCTCGAAGCCGTCGGGTTCACGCCGCGCCTGCTCCGAGCGCTCGTCTTCGCAGAGCACCGCTGGCTCATCGTCGGCGCACTCGGCATCGGAGCCGTGAGCGCGCTCACCGCCGTGTGGCCGCGGCTTTCCGCGCAGGCCGCGCATTTCCCGTGGCGCGGAATCCTCACGCTCATCATTGGCATGGCGCTGCTCGGCGCGTTCTGGGCATGGCTCGCGACGCGCCTCGCGCTGCGCCGCTCGCAGCTTGCCGCGCTGCGAAGCGAGTGAGCACGCTGGTTCCTTGCCTCGCTTGAACGGAGCGTTAGAGTGCCGCGACTTTTTCCATGAAACGCCTTATCATCACGTTCGGTCTCTGCCTGCTCGCCTCGCTGTTCGCAAATCCCTTGACCCTGCGCGCGCAGGATCCTTCCGCGGCACCCGAGGAAGGTGGAAGCCTCGCGGCTGCCGCGTGGGTGATCGCGGATTCCACGACGGGTTACGTGCTCGATTCGTCGAATGCGAAGCGCGAACTGCAAATCGGGAGCATCACGAAAATCGCGACGGCGATGGTGGTGCTCGACTGGGCGAAGGCGCGCGGCGAGGACATCGGCCAGACTGCGACCGTGCCGGACACGGTGACGGCGCTCAACAGCCCGAACAGCATCGGCCTCCAGCCCGGCGACAGCATCTCGCTGCGTGACGCACTCTACGCGGCGCTTCTGCAGAGTGACAACGAGGCCGCCGAGACGCTCGCGGCGCATGTCGGCAGGAAGCTGGGTGCCGGAAAAACGGATCGTGATGCCGTCGTGTATTTCGTCGCGCAAATGAATGCGCTCGCGCGCAAGCTCGGGATGCGGAACACGCGCTTCCTGAATCCGCACGGTCTCGATGATCTTGAAAAGAAGCTGCCAGTTTCCACCGCGGGAGATGTCGCGCTGCTCACAAATTACGCCGTGGGCCAGACGGGCTTCGCATTTTACACGTCGCAGAAGGAGCGGAAGATTTCGTGGAGGACCGCTGGCGGTGAATCACCCTCGTATGCGCTGAGGAACACGAATGAGCTGCTCGGCGTGGGCGGCATTGATGGCGTGAAGACCGGCACCACGCGCCGCGCCGGAGCGTGCGTCGTGATTTCCGCAGCGAAGCCGCCGGACAGCAAGCAGGTCGGCGACGAGCACATCATCGTCCCGCGCCGTCTCACTGTCGTCGTGCTCGGCGCGCAGTCGCGTTTTTCCGTCGCAAGGTCGCTGCTCGCGCGCGGCTGGTCGCTGCTCGATCAATGGGCGGCTGCGGGCCGGCCGATGAACGGGCGCAAGGCGGGAGCGTCGCGATGAACAGGGTCATCGGCGTCCTGACAAGCGGCGGAGACTGTCCTGGCCTGAATGCCGTCTTGCGCGGCGTCGTCTGCAGCGCGGCGAAGCTGGACTGGAAGGTGATTGGTTTTCGTGATGGCTACGAGGGGCTGCTCAGCGATGACGGCCACATGGAGCTGACGCTGCAAAATACGGAAGGCATCATGCAGCGCGGCGGCACCATCCTCGGCACGACGAACCGCGGGCATTTTGTGCGGAAATCGGGTCCTGGCGGACGATCGCGGCTCGATCCCGCAGTCATTTCGCGCACGAAGGAGACGCTCGCGAAGCTGCACATCAGCGCGCTCGTGACGATCGGCGGCGACGGTTCGCTCAGCACGTCGCAGCAGCTTTTCGAGGCCGGCATCAATGTCATCGGCGTGCCGAAGACGATCGACAACGATCTCGAAGCGACGGAGTCGTCCTTCGGTTTCGACAGCGCCGTGGCGTGCGTGACGGACGCACTCGACCGCCTCCACACGACCGCGCGGGCGCACAAGCGCGTGATGATCATCGAGACGATGGGCCGTCACGCGGGATGGATCGCACTGCACGGCGGCCTCGCCGGCGGAGCGGATGTGATTTTGCTGCCGGAGATCCCGTTCAGCTACGACCGGCTCGTGGAGGCGCTGCGCGCGCGTGAAAAGGCGGGGCATCCGAGCACGCTCATCGTCATCGCGGAAGGCGCGCGGCCGACTGGCGGCCGCGAGCATTACCGCGCGACGCGGCCCGGCGAATTCCGGCTCGGCGGCATCGGCGAGGCCGTCGCGCACGAACTCGATCACCGCATGAACCGTCCGCGGCTCACGAAGGAAATCCGCACGTGCGTCCTCGGCCATCTGCAGCGCGGCGGCGATCCGACGACGCTCGATCGCATCCTCGGCACGAGCTTCGGCGTGAAGGCGGTGGATCTGATTGCCGAGGAAAAATTCGGCCAGATGGTGAGCTATCAGGGCTATCAGGCGCTGAACGTCCCGATCGCAAGCGCGGTGCGCCGCCAGAAGGTCGTGCAGCCCGACTGCCAGATGGTCGAGACGTGCCGCGCCATCGGGATTTCGTTCGGCGACTAGGGCGCTTCACGAAAAAGCATGGCCGTTTTTCGAGGAGCAGGGGCGCCCTCGCCCCAAGTTGCCCCTCGGGGCGGGGGCGCCCCGGCTCCTTGTGCCGCGGCCACGACATTTCTTGAACCGCTCTAGCCGCGGAAATTCAGCGCGGGGAATGGCCGCGGTTCACTTGCGGAGAATCATGTCACGGATGCGGCGCACACCCTTCTCGATGCTTCGGAACGGCTGGGTGAGCCGCCTGCGAAAATGGAACCGCGCGATTTCCTTTTCGTTCACGTTCAGGCTGCGACGGCTGGTGATCATCGAATAAAGCGCCACCCGCGTGAGGTCGTTTTCGGTGAAATTCAGAGGCTTCCGTGCCTTGACAAAAACGCCGGGCGACAGCGGGTCATCCACGAGGTTCAGGATTTGGAAATCATCGAAGAGCGTCTTCATGTCCTCGACCTGGTAGCGCCAAAAGTCGTACGGATAGGCATGGTATCCGAAGCCGATGGAGCGGGTGGTGACGAGGAGCAGGCCGCCGGGTTTCAGAATACCCTTGAGATTGTGCAGCACCGTTCGCCAGTCGAAAACGTGCTCGAGCATTTCCGTCGTGAGCACGACGTCGAAACGGTTTTCGCCGAATTTTTCGATCAGCTTTTCGGCCGCGCAGATTTCGTCCACGCCGGGGCCGGCCTGCATGTCCACACCGAGATAGCTTCCCGGATTGAGCGCCTTCACGAGGGATCGGGCGGAGCCGTTCACATCCAGCGCGCCGACTTCGATTACGGAGAACCCGGTGATTTCGGCGTCGGATAAATTGGTTGCCACAAAGTCGAGGCAGGATCGTGTGCACATGCCGGTTGCTGTTAATGACAACCCGAATCCTTTGCCAGCTAAACTCCAACTCAGCGGAGGGGGCGCAAAGTGGAACGTGCGGGACTGGTTTGCTCAGCCTTTCGTCACCACTTCGTCGAGGCTGAAAAGGGCGCGCACGAGTGCGGCCCACGCCGCGGCGTCGGCTGATGGCTTCGCATCCGCGAGTCGCGCGCGTTGTGTCTGGAAAAAGCGCAGCAGCGTCGTGCGTTCCTCGTCGTTCGGCTTTCGGCAGATGACGCGGCGGAATGCCTCGTCCAGTTTCTCCTCATCGCTCGTCTTTCGCCCGGCAAGCTCTTTGCCGAATGCCTGTGCGGCCTCGTTGAAGACGATGTCGTTGAGCAGCGAGAGCGCCTGCAGCGGGGTGTTCGACACGTCGCGCCGCGCGATGCACGCCTCGCCGGTCGGGCCGTCGAAAGTATTGTAGAGCGCGAAGGGCGCGGTGCGTTTGCTGAACGTGTAGAGGCTGCGGCGATAGCGGTCTGCGCCGGTGTCCGGCGTCCAGCCGCCTCCGCCGTAAGCAGCTTCCGTCACGCCTTCGGGCTGCGGGGGGCGGACGCTCGGGCCGCCGATTTTTTCCGTGAGCAATCCGCTCGATGCGAGTGCGGCGTCGCGGATGATTTCCGCATCGAGCCGCACGCGCGGAAAGCGCGAGAGCAGGCGGTTCTCGCGATCGGCGGCGAGCAGTTCCGGCGTGACCCGCGAGGACTGCCGGTAGGTCGCGCTCGTGACGATGAGGCGGTGCAATCTCTTGAGCGACCAGCCCTGTTTCACAAATTCCACCGCCAGCCAGTCGAGCAGTTCCGGGTGCGTCGGTGTTTCGCCCTGGTAGCCGAAGTCCTCCGTCGTCTTCACAAGGCCGCGGCCGAAAAATGCGGCCCACTGGCGGTTCACGATCACGCGCGCGGTCAGCGGATTTTCCGGCGACACGAGTCAGCGCGCGAAGGCGAGGCGGTCGCGTTTCACGTCGGCGGCGAGTGGATTCAGGAATGCGGGCACGCCCGGAATCACCGGGTCTGTCGGCTGCAGATACTCCCCGCGGTTGTGGATGAAAGTCGGACGTGGATTTTCAGCCGGGCGCTCGCGGAAGCCGAGCGTGGTCGGCGGCTGCGTCGGCTTGCGGAGTGCGCGGATGCGCGCGGTCTCGTCCTTGAGTTCGGGAAGTGTGAGGAGGAATTCCTGGCGCAGCCGTGCGCGGTGTTCGGATGTCAGCTTCGCATCCGCCATGGCGAAGAGCGCGTCGAGATCAGCGGGCAGGTCGCGCGCGACGGCGGGGCGCGCATCGGTGGTCACGGAGATGCGGAAGCGCCCGAGGCTGCATGCGTAGTGGCGGCCCATCATCATTTTCACGGTCCAGTCGCGCGCGGCGGGCGAGGGCGAGGGGAGATTCAGCACCGCAGTGTGGCGCTCGCCGGGGCGATCCGCGGTGGTCCAGCCGGTCTGCGGATCGCCGTCAATCATCAGCGCAGCGGAACCGGGATTTTTTCCGAATTTGTTCTTCGCGTAGCTCTCGGTCGCGGCGCTGAATTTCACCGGCTGCCCGTCCGCGAGGAGCTGGAATTCACCGAGAAAAAAGTCGCCCTTCGGTCCCTCGTAAAATGCCATGCCCGGACCGTGCGCGGGCAGGCGCGGGTCCGGCAGCGCCTCGAGTTGGATCGAGGTGACGCCCGAGGGCACGTCGGTGAAATGCAACTCGTAGGTGTCGGATTTTGAGATGTCGCCGCTCACGAAAATGGACGCATCGGATTGCACCGTGAGCAGCGGCAGGTTCGATTTTGCGGATGCAGGCCGCAGCGCCTGCCAATGCACGGTGCGTTCGCGTTCGCGTTCGAGCCACGCGGAAAATTTCTCATCGAGCGTGGGAGGCTGCGCAGGCTTGTCGCCGATCGCCGCGGGCGACTTTTCGGGCGCTTTCTTCGCGGTCTTTACGGAGGACTTCGCGGCCCATTTTTCCGGCAGCTCGGCGAGGAGTTTCTCCGCGAGCGCGGCGTTCTTTTTCTGCTGTTCCTCCGCGCCGGACGCGGGGATGTCCACGTCGGGTTCGTCGGCGTTGTTCATGAACGCCATGAGCTGGTAGTACTCGCGGTGCGTGAGCGGATCGAATTTGTGCGTGTGGCATTGTGCGCAGCCGGTGGTGAGTCCGAGCCATGTCGCGCCGGTCGTGGCGACGCGGTCGGTCATTGCGTGAAAGCGGAACTCATTCGGATCAATGCCGCCTTCCTCGTTGAGCATCGTGTTGCGGTGGAAACCGGTCGCGATTTTCTGATCGAGCGTGGCACCGGGCAGCATGTCGCCGGCGATTTGCTCGATGGTGAATTGGTCGAACGGCTGGTCCGTGTTCAGCGCGTTGATGACCCAGTCGCGATACGGCCAGATGCTGCGCGGGCGGTCCTTCTCATAGCCGTTCGTGTCCGCGTAGCGCGCGAGGTCGAGCCACTTGCGCGCCCAGCGCTCGCCGTAGCGCGGCGATGCGAGCAGCCTGTCGGCGAGGGACTCGATGGCGGCATTCGTGTCACGGGTTGCGGCTTGCAGAAAAACCTCCTGCTCTGCGGGCGTCGGCGGGATGCCGGTGAGGTCGAGGTAAATTCGACGGCAGAGCACTGAAGGATCTGCCTCGGGTGAAGGCGTGAGGCCGGCGGCTTCGAGACGGGCGAGCACAAAGCGGTCGATCGCATTGCGCGACCACTGCGTATTTTTCACCCCCGGCAGCTCGGCCTGTTTCGGTCGCACGAAGGCCCAGTGCTGCTGATATTCCGCACCGGCGGCGACCCAGCGGCGCAGGGTGTCCTTCTGCTCGGGCGTGAGCGCGCGCTTCGTCGAGGGCGGCGGCATCACCTCGTCCTCGTCCTTCGAGAAAATGCGCGCGACGAGTTCGCTTTGATCGGGCTTGCCCGGCACGAGCG
>JBDSAR010000601.1:0-1916 GCA_039922035.1 Chthoniobacteraceae bacterium | reverse complement strand
CGCTCGGTGATGCTCGCGAGCATGATGTTCATGATGCCGATGCCGCCGACGAGCAGGCTGATCGCGGCGATGATGCCGCCGCTCATGCGCGCATTGCTGATGGCCTGCGTGATGCCCTCGCTCCAGTTCTCCTGCGTGCGGAACGAAAAATCCTCGATGCCCTTGTGCGAGGGCATGAGGACGTTCTTCGCCTGCTGGAGCGCCGCGTCCATCTTGTCGATGTCCGCGATTTTGATCGAGAGCGCGGAAAGGCGCGGGTCCGGGACGAACTCGGTGCTGGTCGTGCTGCCGCCCTTACTCCCGCCGGACGAGGAGCCGCCGGAGGTACCGGATGCCGCGCGGAACCGCAGCCACATCGTGTTCAGCGGAATGTACACGGTGTTGTTTTTCAGATCGAAGACGAAGCCGCCGGTCGAGCGGCTGCTGCTCTTGCCGCCGTAGCCTTTGCTGCGCTCAGGGCCGCCTTTCACCTCGACCGGCTTGTCGGCCTGGAGCTGGCGCATCTTTTTGTCCTGCTCGCTCTCGTAGTGCTCGAACATGCCGATGATTTTGAACCGCTGGCTGCCGATGTTCACAAATTCGCCGACGGGATCGATCACGCGGCCGACCTGATCCGGTGCGCCGAAGAGCGCGTCGCGCACCGCGGTGCCGACGACGCAGACATTGCGCGCATTCTCCTCGTCGAGGTCGTTGAACATGCGGCCGAACTCGATGACGTGCAGGTTCAGCTCGAGGGCGTTGGGCCACGTGCCGACGAAATTCCACGGGTTGATGCTCTTTCCGCCGCGCGTCATCGTGATGTTCCGCGAACGCATCTCCGGCACGACCATCGTCACGAGCGGCGCGCTGTGGACGAGCGCATAGACATCCTCCATCGTCGTGCCCACCGCCTGATCGGCGAGGTGCTGCTGCCACACGGGGATGTCCTGCTCCTCGACGCGCACTTTTTCCAGCCCGCCGATGGCGATGAGCGCCTCCTTCATGCCGTTCTCCATGCCCTTCGTGAGCGCGGACATCGCGACGAGGCTGGATACGCCGAGGATGATCCCGAGCATCGTGAGGATGGAGCGGAACTTGTTCGCGAAAATCTCCAGCAGCCCGACGGCGACGGCGTTGAACCAGTTCATGGCTTTCCGTGCTTTGCAGAAACCATGTGGCTGGCCCGCGAACGACGCGAAAGTGCGCGAAAGAAGAACAAACTCTTTTGCGTCTTTTCGTGTCTTTCGCGGGCAATGCTTTTCATCCGGCGCATGGTTTCTACGAAACTGGTTGTCCGTTCTCCGCGTTCATCTGGAATTTAGGCCCGTCCGACAATCCGGCGAGCCGCGCGTCCACGTTCGTCGCGATTTTTCCGTCGCGGATTTCGATCCTGCGCGGTGTGACTGCGGCGATTTCCGGGTCGTGGGTGACCAGTGCGATGGTGCGGCCTTTGCGGCTCAGTTCGTGGAAAAGGCGGAGGATCGTCTCCCCGGTGTGCGAGTCGAGATTGCCGGTCGGCTCGTCGGCGAAGACGATTTTCGGATCGTTCACGAGCGCCCGTGCGATCGCGACGCGCTGCTGCTGTCCGCCGGAAAGTTGCATCGGCCGGTGCTTCGCGCGGTTGTCGAGTTCGACGAGCATCAGCGCATCCATCGCGCGGTCGCGGCGCTCCTTCGCGCTCGCACCGGCATAGACCATCGGCAGTTCGACATTCTGCAGCACGCTGAGTTTCGGCAGCAGATTGAAGAACTGAAACACAAAGCCGATTTTCTGATTTCGGATGCGCGCGAGCTGTTTCATCGAGGCGGTGGAAATCTCCGTGCCGTCGAGCTTGAAGCTGCCCTTCGTCGGCGAATCGAGGCAGCCGAGGACGTGCATGAGCGTGGATTTTCCGCTGCCGGATGGCCCGATGATCGAGATGAATTCGCCGCCCTCGA
>JBDSAR010000600.1:0-5105 GCA_039922035.1 Chthoniobacteraceae bacterium | reverse complement strand
GATCACGAAGCCGAAGCCACCGGTCGCAGCCGCGCCTGCGGAGAAGAAGTAGCGCGAATCAGCGCGCGAGCGTGACGAGTTCCGGCTGCCGCTCGACGGCGTCGAAGAAGCTTGGGAACTGCGGCGCCCAACCGAGTGCGCGTAGCTTCGCATTGCTCACGCGCTTGCTCGTCCAGCCGCGCTTGCGGTTCGGATCGATCGGGCCGGTCGGCGGAAGCGGAAGCGAGAAGCGCAGCGCGAGCCACTCGTAGATTTCGCGCTGCGGCATCGGCGCGTTGTCGCTGACGTTGAAAATTCCATGCGTGTCCTGCGTCGCGAGGGCCAGCAGCGCGCTGGCGATGTCATCGCGATGCACTTGATTCACGATGCGCCCGCCGTCGCCCTCGATGACGGCCTCGCCGCCAAAAAACTTCCGCAGCAGCACCGAGCGCCCCGGCCCGTAAATCCCGGCGAGCCGCGCAACGGTGCCGCCACGCGCGACGACAAGATTTTCCGTCTCGCGCAGGAGGCTCCCCGTCTCGCGCGGCGGCTCTGCTGCGCTGTCCTCCGTCACGGTCGCGCCATCCGTCTGCGCATACACGCTCGTGCTGCTCGTGAAGATCAGCCGCCGCGGTGCGAGCGCATCGAGGAGATTCCGCGCGCCTTCGAGATACACGCTGCGATACGCATCCGCGCCGCCGCGTCCGGAACTAGCGCAGTGAATCACCGCGTCCGCCTTCCCGCCGAAGTCCGCAGCAATCGCCCGCACGGCATCGGCATTCGAGATGTCGCACGCTGCCGTGGAAAACCGCTCGCCCTTCAGCGCCGCCGCCGACTCCGGCGAATGCGTGAGCCCGAGCACTTGCCAGCCGGCGCCGTGAAAAAGCCGCGCCGCCGCGAGACCGACAAAACCACAGCCAGCGATGATCACTCGTGGCATGGCTCAGAAAAACAATGACGAGATCCGCAGATTGCGCAGATGTCCGCAGATTGACAGAGGAGATGAATTTGTCTCCGCGAAAATCTGTGTCATCTGCGGATCGAAACTCCGATGCGATGCGCTCATGGACGGCTCACGACGAAAACTCCACGCGCTTGCTCAGCATTTTCTCACCGTCAAACTCGAACCATCCCTCGAACCGCTGCCCCGCGAGCACCTGCGGGAGCCAGTGCTGATCGTCCTCCCACATCTCGTGAAACGGCACGCCATCCACCGGGAACCACATCGGCAGCGCCTCATCCGTCTCGATCATCTCGCCGACAAAATCTCGCGCGACAAAGACCGCGCAGTGAATGCTGAAGCCGTCGGTGAATTGAAAGCGCACGACCCCGCGATCTTCGAGATGCAGCGGGGTCACGCCGATTTCCTCCTGCACTTCGCGGATGGCCGCAGCGAGCGCCGTCTCGCCGGGTTCCAGTTTTCCGCCGGGGCCGTTGATTTTCCCCGCGCCGAGCCCGCGCTTCTTGCGGATGAGCAGCACGCGCCCGTCCTTCACGATGAAGCACAGGTTTGCGAGTTGGCGCGGCTGCCAGTTTTGCCAGTCCATGCGCGGAGTGTGACTGGTGACTGGCGAATTGGGAATGGTGGAAAATCCCACGCCGTGTTTTTCTGCGCGCATGAAATCGCAGACCGCCTTCCGCATCTCAGCCATCACCGGTTTCCTCGCCGTGGCGCTCGGCGCATTCGGCGCGCACGGGCTGCACGACGTGCTGGAGAAAAACGGCCGCCTCGCGACCTGGGAGACCGCCGTGCTCTATCACCTCACGCACGCCGTCGTGCTGCTGCTCATCGCCACGCTCCGCCCGCTGCGAACCGCCGCGTGGTGGCTCATGCTCGCAGGTGTGCTCATTTTCAGCGGCACGCTCTACGTCCTCGCGCTCACGAATGTGAAATGGCTCGGCGCGATCACGCCGATCGGGGGCGTGTGCCTGCTCGCAGGATGGCTCGCGCTGGCGTTTGGAAAAGCGAACCCGTAGCCGCCGACGGAAGGAGGGGGCACTTTTTGACGCGCGACGGATTTCGCTGCACCAACGGGAGGATCAGCCCGCCTCTTGCCGTCGGCGGCTACGCCGGCAGCCTCCATGCCGCGAGTCGCTCATACCATGCGGCGATGCACATTTGCTCAGGTGAGAGTTGGTTCCAGCCGTTGAACATGAGATTCCCGAGCACCCCGAAGAGCAGGAAGTCCGCATAGACCGGCGCGCTGCCGAAGAGAAATTCCTGATGCTTCAGCGTCGTTTCGAAGCGCACGAGCATCCGGTCCAGTTCCGCGCGGAGAGTCGCCGCCTCACGCCGCCACGCGTCCACACAGCCGCGGCCAAATTTCCGCTCCTTGTGCCGGATGAGCATCCCACGATGCGCGACATCGGGAATGGCGGGGATCATGTGGATGTCAATGAGCTTGAAAGTGCGCGCCTCGACTTCGTTCTCCAGGAATTCAATCACACACTGGTGCGCCGCCTCGATGGCCTCGGGAAACAGCCGTCCGCCAAACCACATGTGATCCACATACTGCGCCAAGTCCTGCGTATCACTGCCGCTTTCATAGACGAGGCGTCCGCCATGCTCGAGCACCGGGACGGCGTAATAGGCTCCGCCGGTGAGCCGGAGCAGCTCGGAGCGATCCCAGTTTGGCACCTCGCGCGCCTCAAAGTCCACGCCCGCCGCACGGAGGGCCTGCGCGATGGGAATGCAAAAAGGACTGAACCGCATCTCGTGAAGAATCGTTTTCATTCCGGGCGGGATAGCAGACGCGACCTGCCCGTGCCAGCGATTCGGCAGGTGGCAAAGTGAGACGCTGACTTTTCCAGCAAATGCACGACTCTATGCGCACGCATCCCATGCCAGAAGATCTTCGCCACACGACTCCCGACTCCAGCAGCCAGGCGAAGGAGCATTCCTGCTGCAGCAAACCGCAGCCTCCTTCGTGCTGTCATTCCGATGCGCCGCCGCCCGAGCCGGAGCCCGCAGACAAGCACGACTGCTGCGGAGGCCATGGTCATCACGGCGACGTCACGCCATCCGCCGCCGCAAAATATTTCTGCCCGATGTGTCCCGGCGTGGAATCGGACAAGCCGGGTGATTGTCCCAAGTGCGGCATGGCGCTGGAACGGAACCCCGCATGGAAGGCTGCGGCAAAGACGATCTACACGTGCCCAATGCACCCGGAGATCGAGCAGGATCATCCGGGCGAATGCCCGAAATGCGGCATGGCCCTGGAGCCAAAAACCGTCACTGCCAGCGAGCCGGAGGACGATGACGAACTGCGCGACATGACGCGCCGGCTGTGGTTCGGAGCGATCTGCGCGCTGCCGGTCTTCGTGCTTGCGATGGGGCATCTCTTTCCCGGCGCACCGCACTGGTTCATGGGCGCTGCGTCGCGCTGGACGCAGTTTGCGCTGACCACGCCGGTCGTGCTGTGGGCGGGCTGGCCGTTCTTTTTGCGCGGCGCGCGATCGCTGCGCACGGGGCACTTCAATATGTTCACGCTCATCGCGCTCGGCGTCGGTGCAGCCTACGCATACAGCGCGCTGGCGATGCTCGCGCCGGGCGCATTTCCGGAGACGATGAAGATGGACGGCGGAGTCGGGATCTACTTTGAAGCCGCGGCGGTCATCGTCGTGCTCGTGATCGTGGGACAGGTGCTCGAATTGCGCGCGCGCTCCCGCACCGGCAGCGCGATCCGTGCGCTGCTGAATCTCGCGCCGGCCGCCGCGCGGCTCGTGGACGAAAAGGGCGAGCGTGAAGTGCCGCTGGATCAGGTGACCGCTGGCGCGACCTTGCGCGTGCGGCCCGGTGAAAAGGTGCCCGTGGATGGTGCGATCACGGAAGGTCAGTCGAGCGTGGACGAGTCCATGCTCACCGGCGAACCGATTCCCGTCGCAAAAAAAGCGGGGGATGCCGTGACTGGCGGCACCATCAATGGCACCGGTGCATTCCTCATGCGCGCCGAACGCGTCGGCAGCGAGACGATGCTTGCGCGCATCGTGCAGATGGTCGCGGAGGCGCAGCGCAGCCGCGCGCCGATTCAGGCGCTCGCGGATCGGGTGGCGGGATGGTTCGTGCCTGCCGTTCTCGGCGCCGCGGTGATCACGTTTGCACTGTGGATGTGGCTCGGCCCCGAGCCGCGGCTCGCGCACGCGCTGGTGAATGCCGTGGCCGTGCTCATCATCGCATGCCCGTGCGCGCTCGGCCTCGCGACGCCGATGAGCATCATGGTCGGCATCGGACGCGGTGCGCAGAATGGTGTGCTCGTAAAAAATGCCGAGGCACTCGAGCGGATGGAAAAGGTGACCACGCTCGTCGTGGACAAGACGGGCACGCTCACCGAGGGCCATCCAAAGCTCACCTCGCTCGTCGCAGCGGAGGGCTTCACCGACGACGAACTCCTCCGCGCCGTCGCCGCTGTCGAGTCATCGAGCGAACACCCGCTCGCTGCCGCCATTGTCGCGGCTGCGAAGGAACGCGGCCTCACCTTTGAGCCAGCGCGTGATTTTCAGTCTGTCACCGGTGGCGGCGTGATTGCGAAAGTGGGCGAGCGCGAAATCGCGGTCGGCAGCGCCGCATTTCTCGCGCAGCGCGGCGTGGGTGGCGTTGCGGCGTTGGAGGAAAAGGCAACCGCCTTGCAGAACGAGGGCCACACGGTCGTCTTCGCCGCCATTACCGGACGTGCCGCAGGCCTGCTCGCCGTGGCGGATCCCATCAAGGCTTCCGCCGCCGAGGCCGTAAGGGAGTTGCACGCGCTCGGGCTCAAACTCCACATGCTCACCGGCGATAACGCTCGCACCGCGGGCGTCGTGGCGAAGCAACTCGGGATCGATTCCGTCGAGGCTGGCGCGTCACCTGAATCAAAAATCGCGCGCATCAAGGCCCTTCGCGCGGCGGGCGAGGAGGTCGCGATGGCTGGTGACGGCGTGAACGATGCGCCTGCCCTCGCGGCCGCGAATGTCGGCATCGCGATGGGCACGGGCACGGATGTGGCCATGCAGAGCGCGGGCATCACGCTTTTGAAGGGCGACCTCCGCGGCATCGCGCGCGCGATCCGCTTGAGCCGCGCGACGCTCAGTAACATCCGGCAGAATCTTGTCTTCGCATTTCTCTACAACGCGCTCGGCGTGCCGATCGC
>JBDSAR010000599.1:0-6996 GCA_039922035.1 Chthoniobacteraceae bacterium | reverse complement strand
GAGCGCGTATGCGCAGAGCGCCAGCCAGATGGTCAGCCTCGTGAGCAGTTCGCCGCGGTTCATGATCACGTGATGCAGGAATCCAAGCGCAGCGGCAACCCAGGCGCACGGATTTCAGGGCAATATCTTTCTTCATGATCCCGACTGCCTGCCGCTACACTCCGCCGAAGTGCCTTCATCGCTCCACCAATGGCTGCCGCAGGATCGCGAGACCGGAAACCCGATCCTCCTCGATCGTTTTCTCGACTACATCGCCGCCGGGCGGATCGCGCTCTACCCCGCGCAGGAAAATGCGATCCTCGAGCTGTACGACGAGCGCAACGTGATCCTGAACACGCCGACCGGATCGGGAAAATCGCTGGTCGCCACGGCGCTTCACTTCAAGTCCGTCGCGCAGGGAAGGCGCTCCGTTTACACGTGCCCGGTGAAGGCGCTCGTGAATGAAAAGTGGCTCGCACTTTGCCGGGAGTTTGGCCCGAAGAACGTCGGCCTCAGCACCGGCGACGCCTCGGTGAACCGCGACGCGCCGATCCTCTGCTGCACCGCGGAGATCCTCGCAAACATCGCATTGCGCGACGGGACGAATGCGAAAATTGACGACGTGGTGATGGACGAATTCCACTACTACTCGGACCGCGAGCGCGGCGTCGCGTGGCAGGTGCCGCTGCTCACGTTGCCGCGCGCGCGCTTCCTCCTGATGTCCGCGACGCTGGGCGACACGGGCTTTTTTGAAAAGGACATCACGCGGCTGAACGGACGCGAAACAATCACCGTCGCATCAAAGGATCGCCCGGTGCCGTTGGAATATTCCTACGCCGAGACGCCGCTGCCAAGAACGCTCGAAGGCATCCTCGCCGATGGCAAGGCGCCCGTGTATGTCGTGCATTTCACGCAGCTCGAAGCGGCGCAAAGCGCGCAGGATTTCACAAGCATCAATGTGTGCTCGCGGGACGAAAAGGCGGCCATCGCGAATGCGCTGGAGGGCTTTCGTTTTTCCAGCCCGTACGGCGCGGAGATCAAAAAATATCTGCGGCACGGAATCGGGCTCCATCACGCCGGGCTGCTGCCGAAGTATCGCGTGCTCACCGAGCAACTCGCGCAACGCGGGCTCCTCAAGGTGATCTGCGGCACTGACACGCTCGGCGTCGGCATCAATGTCCCCATCCGCACCGTGCTCTTCACGCAGTTGTGCAAATACGATGGGAAAAAGACCGGCATCCTGAGCGCGCGCGACTTTCACCAGATCGGCGGACGGGCGGGGCGCAAGGGATTCGACGACCGCGGCTGGGTGATTGTGCAGGCGCCGGAGCACGTGATCGAGAATCTCCTGCTGGAGCAGAAGAAAACGGAAGGCGGGAAGAAATTCGTGAAGCGAAAACCACCGGAGAGGAACTTCGTGAATTGGGATCGGCAGACTTTCACACGCCTCGTGAGCGCACCGCCCGAGCCGCTCGCCAGCCAGTTCCAGGTCACGCACGGCATGCTGCTCAACGTGCTCAGCCGGCGCACCGACGGCTGCGTGGCGATGCGTGATTTGATCAGACACTCGCACGAGTCCGCGCGCGCGAAAAAGGAACACACGAAGCGCGCATGGCAGCTCTTCCGCGCGCTGGTGGAACGGCGCATCGTCGAGTTCATCCCGCGCACTGCGGAAGGCGCGAAGCTGCGCGTGAACGTCGAACTGCAGGACGATTTCTCGATGAACCAGGCGCTGTCGCTTTTTCTGCACGACACGATCCCGCTCATGGATCCGAATGCCCCGGACTACGCGCTCGTCCTTCTCACGCTGGTGGAATCCATCCTCGAAGATCCCGACATCATCCTCCGCAGGCAGCTCGACAAGCTCAAGGGCCAGGCGATCGCGCAGATGAAAATGGAAGGCCTCGACTACAACGCGCGGATGGAGGAACTTGAAAAGCTGGAGCACCCGAAGCCGAACCGGGACTTCATCTACTCGACATTCAATGATTTTGCGTCGCGCCACCCGTGGGTCGGGCAGGAAAACATCCGGCCCAAATCAATCGCGCGAGAGATGTTTGAGGAGTTCCGTTCCTTTTCTGATTATATCAAGGTCTATGACTTGCAGCGCTCCGAGGGAGTCCTGCTGCGTCATCTATCGAGCGTCCACAAGACGCTCACGCAATGCGTCCCCGACTCCGCGAAGAATGACACGGTGCGCGAGATGGAAGTCTATCTTGGAACGATGCTGCGCCAGGTGGACTCCAGCCTGCTCGAAGAATGGGAGCGCATGTCCGATCCAAATTGGAAGCCCGGTGAAGAGGAGCCCGAGGTGCGCCCGCCCGGTGCCGAGGAAGCGCTCCGCGACATCACGCGGGATCCGAAGGGGTTCACCACGGCGATCCGCAACCGCATCTTTGCGTTCCTGAACGAACTCATCCGCGGCGATTGCGAAGAAGCCCTGGCTTTGATCCCATCATCCGAAAGTGCCGACAGCGGACCGTGGACGCCGGAGCGCCTGCGCGCTGCTCTCACCACGCATCAGACTGCCCACGGCCGGATCCGCCTCGATCCGGAAGCCCGCAACATCCGCCACACCTACGTCACGCCCTCGGAAGACAAGCTCCACTGGCGCATCCAGCAGATGCTCATCGATCCCGGCGAGGCGAATGACTGGGTCGCCGAATTCGACGCCGACCTCGCGCTGTCGCGCACCAGCGGCGAGCCCGTGCTGCGCCTCTCGCGCATCGGCAGCCTCGTGTGATGCCGGCGGTCAGTCCGGCAGCTTCGAGAAGTCGAACGAACAGCAGCCGAAATCGAGCATCGGCCCTGACTTTTGCAGCCGCTTGCGAAACGGCTTCGCGATGAAATATTCGCGGCGCTGCGCGACGGCGCGCATGTCCACGATGCCCGCGTGCTTCAGCACGCGCAGGTGCTTCGAGGCGTTGTATTGCGAAAGGCCGAGTTCGTCGGAGAGATCGTTCACGCTGCGATCCGCCGCGAGCAGGAGCTTCACCAGCCGCAGGCGGGTGCGGTCGGCGAGCGCCTTGAGGATGCTGGTGCAGTCGGCGGCGGACATAATGCCGTGATGCAGGATTCCGGACGAAGCGGCAACCCTTGACGCAATATGCCGGTCTGCGCATACACGCACACTCGTCCCGCCACCCGTGCTCATCATCCTTTTTCTCGCCGCATGCTTTCTCGCCTTCGCCAATGGCGCGAACGACAACTTCAAGGGCGTCGCCTCGCTCTATGGCACCGGCACGGCCGGCTTCCGCAGGGCGCTCGCGTGGGGCACGGCGACGACGCTCGCTGGCGCGATCACCGCGATTTTCCTCGCAGGCGGGCTCATGAAAAAATTCAGCGGCAAGGGCCTCGTGCCGGACGCGCTCACGCAGTCGCCGGCATTCCTGCTCGCGGTAGCGCTCGGCGCGGCGCTCACGGTGCTCCTCGCGACACGCCTCGGCTTTCCCATCTCCACGACGCATGCGCTCACCGGTGCGCTCACCGGCGCGGGACTGTGGAGCAGTGGGCATACGGTAAATTTCGCCGCACTCGGCACGGGCTTCGTGCAGCCGCTTCTGCTCAGCCCTGTCATTGCAGTGGCCGCGGGCGCGCTCATGCATTTCGCTCTGAAAGCCGCGCATGGCGAGCCGGACCATCGCACTCGCACGCTCGACGCGCTGCACTTTCTCAGCGGCGGCGCGGTCGGATTTGCACGCGGGCTGAATGACACGCCGAAGATCGCAGCGCTGCTGCTCGTCGCGAAGGCGCTCGACATCCGCTGGGGTCTCGCCGCCATCGCCGTGACGATGGCCATCGGCGGTCTGCTGAATGCGCGCCGCGTGGCTGAGACGATGTCGAAAAAAATCACCGGCATGAATCCCGGCCAGGGTTTCGCCGCAAACGTCGCGACTGCGATCCTTGTGACCACTGCGAACTGGAATGCACTGCCCGTGAGCACTACGCACGTGAGCGTCGGCGCGCTCGTGGGGGTCGGCATCAGCACGCAGCAGGCGCACTGGAAGGCCGTCGGCGGGATCGCGCTCTCATGGCTCGTCACGCTGCCTTGCGCGGCGGTGATTGCAGCACTCGCAGCGACACTTTTCTCCGCGTAAACCGACGCTGCTCAGGCGGTGCCTTCACTGGTTTCCGATTTCGGACACGCACGTTTGGGGGGATTCCGTTGCGAGGAAGCGGAGCATGTGAAACTAGAAGGGAGGACCGATAACGTCCCGCAGCCTGTTGCGGCGAGCTTCACAAACGCGCCTTGGATGGGGCGTGGGAAAACGCGCACACAAGATTTCCGCCGCCCCCTCCGGGACAGATGTTTTTTCTCCGTGATCCGGTGGTTTTCGCACACTGCGCCTGCTCGACCACCGGCTCTTTCCATTGTCCCTTCGGTCCATGAATCACTTTCGCGAGGCGACTGTGCGCCCGTCAGGAAAATGCCTGAGAAGAGTTCCGAGAACGCGAACTTCACTTTGGGTACGGTGCTGCACGCGAGTTCGTAGCGTTGCAGTTGACCGCAGGCGAAGCCCTGGGGCTGGCGGAAGGCCTCGATTGCGCGCTCCTTTGGAAGTACGCACCAGTATTCGCCGAAGCCGCACACTGTCGTGATCGTCACTGAGGACGGGGATTTTCGTCCCGCTCCAGGACCTGGCAAATCAAGCATCCGAATACCAACCGGGACGGCATAATCGGCCCCGGTCTGGGGTTGCGGACGGGCCTGCGGAAACGCGGCAATCGTTGTGGCTCGACAAGCCCGCAGAAGCCCCATTACTGCATTCCGAAACTGGAGAAGATAATACCCCGCATAATGATTCAATTCTTACGTCGTCATCGAGTCCTCCTGCTGGCCATACTGATAGCGGCAGCATACTATCCCCGATTTATCCGGCGGCCCGACGGCATGACTCTCTATCCGCTCGGGGCGGAAGCATTGCTTCACGGGGAGAGTCTGGAGCGCGGTGCCCCTGGGTTCACTTATCCGCCTGTGGTCGCATTGGTCATGATTCCACTCGTGCCCCTTCCAATGTGGCTGAAGAACCTCACCTGGTATCTGATGCTGGTCGCCAGCACCTATTGGAGCTTCCGGCTATGCGAAAGACTCGTGATTCATGAGTTCCCTGAGCTGACGGAGGAAAAGAAAGCCATCCGATGGAGAATCCTGGGACTGCTGTTGAGCCTGAAGTTCATCCTGGCTGTCCTTGAAAATCAGGCTTACGATTCACTGGTTCTGCTCGCCGTGCTGGTCGGATTGCGGGGGATGCAGATGCGGAAGGATATCCAGGCCGCGCTTGGCATTGCCTTAGCCGCCGCAATGAAGGTGACGCCACTGCTGTTTCTGCCCTACTTGCTTTGGAAACGGCGCGTGAAGCTGTTTGTCCTCACCGCGGTGTTTTTCACAGGCATATCATTTTTCCCGGACGCCGTGTTTGTGCAAAAAGGCGCCACTTCGGGTTACTTTGTCACCTGGGTCGTGGACATAGCTGGAGGAACCATCCCGACGAAGGTATCGGAAACACAGCCCCGCCATTGGGATCTGGTCAATCCATTGAATCAATCTTTGCGCGGCTTCGTTTATCAGCTAACGGCCGGTCCGGAGGCGCATGCTTACAGGAAGCCAATCTTTTACAGCACGTGCATCACCTACATCCTGATTATTTTCGTCCTGATTGTTCTTTCTGTGCGGATGCCGCGGGCGCTGCTTACCGACAGTTGCCTGCTGCTAATCAGCATGCTCATGCTCTCACCCATGAGCAGCAAATCGCATTTTGTAAGTCTGATGCTCCCGTACATTGCGGCGTCTGCTTACGTGATCACCGAGCCGCGGATGCGAAAAGTCGGCGGAGGCTTGCTGATTGTCAGTTTCGTCCTGGAGTCGCTGACATCGAAGGATCTGATAGGAAAACGCCTCGCCGACTTCTGTTCGTCCATAGGCTGCGTCACCATTGGAACGCTGGTCATGGTGGTGTTCTTCGGATATGTCATTCTGAAACATAGGACGGACCGGCCTGCGCAGGCCTGACTGCACTGTCCCCAGATGCAAGCGACGCAGCTAACCGCTGCCGCCTAGCACTTCGCAGCGCGCTCAGGGAAGAGCGCGATGATCGCTTTTTCCGTCGCACGGCAGCGGCCTCGTTCGGTGATGAGGCCAGTGACGAGTCGCGCGGGCGTGACGTCGAAGCCGTAGTTTGCCGCGGGGCTGTCGGGCGGGGCGACGAGGACTTCGACGTGGCGTTTCGTGGGCTTGCCGTTCGCGCCGACGAGCAGGCCGTCGGCGAATTTCACCTCCTCGGAGCCGCGCTCCTCGATGGGGATTTCGCGCAGGCCGTCGCGCATTTTCCAATCGAACGACGAAGACGGCAGCGCGACGTAAAACGGCACGCGGTTGTCGCGGGCGGCGAGGGCTTTCAGGTAGGTGCCGATTTTGTTCGCGACGTCGCCGGTGCGCGTGGTGCGGTCGGTGCCGGTGATGCAGAGGTCCACCATGCCGTGCTGCATGAGGTGGCCGCCGGTGTTGTCGGCGATGACGGTGTGCGGCACGCCGTGCTGGCCGAGTTCCCACGCGGTGAGCTTTACTCCCTGGCTGCGCGGGCGGGTTTCGTCCACCCACACGTGGACGGGGATGCCGGCATCGTGCGCGGCGTAGATGGGCGCGGTGGCCGAGCCGTGGTCCACGAATGCGAGCCAGCCGGCGTTGCAATGCGTGAGGACGTTCACGGGCGCGCCTTTTTTTCTGCGGCTGATCGCGCGGATGAGCGGCAGCCCGTGCTCACCGATCGCGCGGCACGCGGCGGCGTCCTCGTCGGCGATTGCAGCGGCGGTCTCGCGTGCGATGGCAATTTTCTCGCGAGCCGTGGAGCCGCGCGCGATGGCGGCGAGCTGGCAGTCCACGGCCCACGCGAGATTCACGGCGGTGGGGCGCGTGGATTTCAAAAGGGCGGCGGCGGCGGCGAGACGCGAGTCGAAATTCCGGCTGCGCAGAGCGCCGAGCGCGGCGAGATACATGCCGTAGCCCGCCGACGCGCCGAT
>JBDSAR010000598.1:0-2670 GCA_039922035.1 Chthoniobacteraceae bacterium | reverse complement strand
CTCGCGCTGAAATCCGGCACGCTGAAGGGCATCCTGTGGCATCAGGGCGAGTCGGATTCCAACACCAAGCTCGCGCCATCTTACGAAGCGAAGCTGCACGACCTCGTCGCCCGGATGCGCAAGGAACTCGCCGCGCCCGAGGTGCCGTTCATCGTCGGGCAGATGGGAAAATTCGCCGAGGCGCCATGGGACGACGCGCATGGGCAGGTGGACAAGGCGCATCAGGATTTACCGAAGAAAGTGAAGCGCACCGCCTACGTCAGCGCGGAGGGACTGAAGCACCGCGGCGACAAGATTCACTTCGACTCGCCGTCGTGCCGCGAGTTTGGGAGGCGATACTTCGACGCATTCCAATCGCTCACGAAGGCCGTCAAGTGATGGCTCCTCACGCTGGCAAGCGCCGTTCGCCGGGAACCTGAGGCCAGCCGGACGCCAATTTTTCCCAGCGAAACCCTTGCGCTGCGGAGCGGCGTGCGTATAACCACCGCCCCCCATCAAAAAGGGTAGATACCGAAGTGGCCAAACGGGGCGGACTGTAAATCCGCTGGCTTACGCCTTCGATGGTTCGAATCCATCTCTGCCCACTCCCTTCAACGGGAGGCGAAGGTTTGGGATTGCGGTGAGACGGGGCGAAGGGCGATTGAAGGGAGATGCGATTTGCTCCCGAAAACCGAGGCCGGATTCTTGCCGGACTGATGTTGCTGGCTGCGGTCCCCTCATTCGCCGAGAAGCAGGCCAAGGCGAAGCCCGCTCCTCCCCCCTCGCCCACGCCGACGCAGCAGGAGCGGGAAATCCATCCGCCTTTCAGCCTCATGTGGCACGAGCCATCCGAGCGGCTGGAGATCAAAATCGAATCCGCGAAGCTCGCGATCACGGAACGCCGGAAGCTCGACCGCCAGTGGATCCTGACAGCGGGTGGATTCAAGAAGCCGAACCCTGCCGACCCGGCTGCACCGAAGCCGCCGGAACTTCGCCGCGTGCTGTTTCATTTCGAGGGTGGCGCGATCTCCAAGGACAAGGGCGTGAACGGCAAGGTGCGCGAGTTGCTCACCGGTGCGCAACTCGTGGAGGTGGAGCTGCATTACGAGCAGGACGGCTGGGACGAGGAAAAATACGGCGCGTGCCTTTCCGAAAAGCGACAGATGCTCGAGCGCCTCTACGGCCCGGGACAGCAGCTCGTGCGATCCAGCGAGCCGACGCCCGATGGCAAGGCGACGCAGACGATCGTGGGCTACAAATGGAACCGCAACAACACCGCAGTGGAGCTGATCTATTTCCGCGTCGCGGCGGACGAGGGCGAGCACGCATTCCACACCCTGAGCCTGCATTACAAGCGCTCGTGAGGACGCGCGCCTGCCCGGTAGCGGCGCGGTCTCCGCAGTTTCTCTACTTGCCGAATGAGCGCTTTGCGCTGTCTTAGCGCGGCACGCCGAACGGCTCCCACTTTCCCAATATGAGCGAATCCCTCAATGAACTGAACGCCAGCGTCCAAAACGCGACGGCATGGGTCACACGTCTGCGCGAGGTCGTCGGCAAAATTGTCGTCGGCCAGCAATACCTGATCGACCGCCTGCTCGTTGGCCTGCTCGCAAACGGCCACGTGCTGCTCGAAGGCGTGCCCGGTCTCGCGAAAACGCTCGCGGTGCGCACGCTCGCGTCGGCGATTCACGCGACGTTCAACCGCGTGCAATTCACGCCCGACCTGCTGCCCGCGGACATCACCGGCACGCTGATCTACAATCCTGGCGACGGCCAGTACCACGTCACGAAGGGCCCCATTTTCGCGAACATCGTCCTCGCCGACGAAATCAACCGCGCACCCGCAAAGGTGCAGAGCGCGCTGCTCGAAGCCATGCAGGAACGGCAGGTCACGCTCGGCGGCGAGACGCACAAACTGCCCATCCCGTTTCTCGTGCTCGCGACGGAAAATCCAATCGATCAGGAAGGCACCTACCCGCTGCCCGAGGCACAGGTGGACCGCTTCATGTTGAAGGTGCTCGTGGGCTATCCGACGTTTGAGGAAGAGCGCCGCATCCTCGATACGATGGCGTTCACCCGGCCGAATCTCGACGTCGAACGCGTCATCGAACTCAACGACATTTTGAACACGCGCAAGGTCGTGGACAGCATCCACGTGGATGAAAAAGTGCGCGACTACATCGTGCATGTTGTCTTCGCGACGCGGAATCCGGAGAAATACCAACTCACCGACTTGCGTCCGCTGATCCAATTCGGTGCGAGCCCTCGCGCGACGATCAATCTCACGCTCGCCGCAAAAGCGTGGGCGCTCCTGCAAGGCCGCAGCTACGTGACGCCCGGCGACGTAAAGGCCATCGGTGCCGACGTGCTGCGCCACCGCGTGATCCTCACCTACGAAGCCGAGGCGCAGGGCATGACGGGCGACGGGATCGTGAAGAGGATTTTCGACAATGTTCCGGTGCCGTAAAATCCGCGGCCGCACTCGTGAAAGTGCGGGTGCGCATGACCGAAAATCAGCCCGCGCTTTAACTGGCGCGGCTCCGGTGAAATGACCGCCGCTGACGTCATCGCCCGCGTCCGCCGCATTGAACTGCGGACGAGCAAGCTCGCGAACGATCTCATGGTCGGCGCGTATCACTCGCAGTTCAAAGGGCGCGGGATGGATTTCGAGGAACTTCGCGAATACACGCC
>JBDSAR010000597.1:0-2021 GCA_039922035.1 Chthoniobacteraceae bacterium | reverse complement strand
TACCGAGCTTCGGAGGAGGAGGAATGATGAGATCCACATCCTCCTCGCGCATCGGGCCAGCCTGCGCGGCGAGGTCGTGGTAGCGCGCGATGCGGTCCACGCTTTTCGTGCGGCGCGCGCTCGGGCCCTTGCGGACCCATTCGAGTTCGCGTGCGAGGAATTTCTGGCGGCGGCCTTCGGAGGCTTCCTCGCCGGCTTCGCGCTCGGCCTTCGTCGTGAGGTATTGCTGGTAGTTTCCCGGATACGAATAGAACGCACCGCCCTTCAGCTCGACGATGCGCGTGGCGACGCGGTCGAGAAAGTAGCGGTCGTGCGTGACGAGGAAGCAGGTGCCGGGATAGCTGCGCAGGAAATTCTCCAGCCACTCGACGCTCTGCGGATCGAGGTGATTCGTCGGCTCGTCGAGGATGAGCAGTTCCGGCTGCGCGATGAGCGCGCGGCAGAGTGCGACGCGGCGTTTTTCACCGCCGCTCAGCGGACGCACGATGCGATCCGGCGCGGGTGCGTGGAGATTTTGCAGCAGGCTTTTCAACCGTGAGTCGAGATTCCAACCGTCGTGCCGCTCGATCTCGTCGAGCAAATCCGCGCCGCGGTGCGAGTCGCCTGGCGTGTTTTCGTATTCGGTGATGATGTCGAGAATGTGTTGCGCGCCGCTGAGGATGTTCGTCTCCACCGTCGCATCGAGATCGAGGTCGAATGTCTGCGACAGGAAGCCCGTCATGATTCCGCGGCGGCGCGAGACTTCACCCTCGTCCGGCTCCAAATCGCCCGCGATGATTTTGAGCAGCGTGCTTTTTCCGCAGCCGTTGCGCCCGACGAGACCGACGTGCTCGCCTTCGTGGAGCGCGATGGTGGAGCCGGCGAGCAGCGTGGTGGGGCCATAGCGGACGACGAGGCCATTGGCGCTGACGACTGGTGTTGCGTTTGCAGGTGCGGACATGAGGGCGCGGAAGCTAGCTGGCTTTCCCCGCGACGCTAGCGGCAATGACGGATGAATCGTAGCCGCTGCGAGTATTCCGAGTTCCAAGTTCTGAGTTCAGAATTCCAAGTTCAGCTCCGCGCAGAGGCTTCGCCTTGTCAGGATGCGCGTTCAAATTTGCAACGCGCCTGCGGCGGGCTGAACTCGTAAGTCAGAACTTGGAACGCGGCTGCACTCTTGCAGAACGCACTCTACCCGCCCACTGCCGCGCGCGCTTCCGCTGCGAGCGCGGTGGAGAGGTAGCGTTCGCCGGTCGAGCACGCGACGGTGACGATGAGCTTGCCCTTGTTCTCCGGGCGCTTCGCGACCTGGATCGCGGCCCACAGGTTCGCACCGGTGCTGATGCCCACGAGGATTCCCTCCTCCTTGGCGAGCCGTCGCGCCATCGCGAATGAGTCGTCGTTCGACACCTTCACACACTCGAGGATCTGCGGGTTCCCAGCGCTGTCCTTAAGGTGGAGATTGTTCGGCACGAAGCCCGCGCCGGTGCCCTGGATCTTGTGCGGACCGGGTTTCACGGGCTCGCCTGCGAGCGTCTGCGAGATGACCGGCGAATCCGCGGGCTCCACCGCAATCGCGGTGAACGACGGCTTGCGCGCCTTGATCACTTCGGTGACGCCGGTAATCGTGCCGCCCGTGCCGACCGCGGAGACGAAAATATCAATCTTCCCATCCGTGTCCGCCCACAGTTCCTCGGCGGTCGTCTTCGAGTGGATGGCCGGGTTCGCCTCGTTGTTGAACTGCTGCGGAATCCACGAGTTCGGCGTCTCCTTGCTCAGCGCTTCGGCGCGAGCGATGGCGCCCTTCATGCCCTCGGTGCCGGGCGTGAGCACAAGCTGCGCGCCGAGCATCGCGAGCAGTGTGCGCCGCTCGACGGACATCGTCTCGGGCATCGTGAGGATGAGCTTGTAGCCCTTCGCCGCCGCGACAAATGCGAGCGCGATGCCCGTGTTGCCGGACGTCGGCTCAATGATCGTCGTGTCCTTGTTCAAAATGCCACGCTTCTCCGCGTCCTCGATCATCGCCGCGCCGATGCGGTCCT
>JBDSAR010000596.1:0-2337 GCA_039922035.1 Chthoniobacteraceae bacterium | reverse complement strand
GCGTATTTCGGCGCAGGCGTCTTCCCGCACGAGAATGTGTTCCTCTACGCCGTCGAAGCGGCGACCGGCAAAGTGATCTGGAAGAACGACGCGATCAGCCAGGACGACGCGGGGCGCAACGAACTCTCGCCGCAGGGCTATCTGCTCACGACGAAGGACATCCTTTTTGTTCCGTCGGGTCGCGCACTTTCCGCCGCATTCGACCGCAAGACGGGCGAGCAACTCAAGCGCACGAGCGGCGCGTGGCGCGGCATTGGCGGCACGCAGGCGATGCTCGCGGATGATCAGCTTTACGCCGTCGGCGAGCGGCAGATTCTCGCGACGGAGCAGACGAGCGGGAAGGCGGGCTTCGGGTGGTTCAAGGGCCGGCAGATGACGCTTGCGGGCGACATGGGGTTTTTCGCGGATGGCAGCGAAGTCGTCGGCGTGGATCGCATCAAGCACGCGGAGGGTTCGCGCGAGCGCTACAAGCTGGAGACCGCAGCCGCGGCGCTGAGCACGTTTTTGAAAAAGCACCCCGCGCTCGACGAGGTGAAGAAAGTGACGGCGGCGGAAAAGGAACTCACTGCCGCGAAGAAGACGCTTGCTGCAAACAACGACCCCGCTGCGAAAGCCGCAGTCGCGAAGGCCGAGGCCGCGCTCGAAAAGGTCGGCAAGAGCTACGAGAGCAAGCGCGCGGACTACCAGGCAAAGAAGGATCAGCTCGCCGCGCAGCAGAAGCAAATTGATGCGATGTCCGCGACCGGCGTGAAGTGGAAGGCCGCGCTGAAGCACGATTCCGCGCTCATCGTCGCGGGCTCGACACTCGTGGTCGGCGGGCAGGGCGAGGTCGTGTGTCTCGATGCGGAGACGGGCCGGGAGCTTTGGAAAAAATCCGTGGATGGCGATGCGCGCGGTCTCGCTGCGGCGGACGGCCACCTCGTCGTGAGCACGTCGTCGGGAAAGGTGTATGCGTTCGCCGATGCGACGCGCACCGCGCTGCCGCCGGTCGCTGCGGCACCCGCGAATGCCGGGCCTTTTCCGAAGGATAACCTCACGGACCTTTACGCGAATGCGGCGGATTCGATCCTCAAGCAGACCGGCATCAAGCGCGGCTTCTGCCTCGTGGTCGGCAGCGAGAACGGACGGCTCGCCTACGAAATTGCGAAGCGCAGCGACCTCGTGATTTTCGGCCTGGACTCGGATGCGCACAAAGTCGCCGCCGCTCGCGAGGCGCTCGCGAAGTCCGGGCTCTACGGCGCGCGTGTCACATTCGATCACCTCGACCTCAACGTCGTCCCGTATTCGAGCTACTTCGCGAATCTCATCGTGTCCGACACCGTGCTGCTCACCGGCGAAGTGCCCGGCCCCGCAGCAGACATCGCGCGCTGCCTGAAGCCGCTCGGCGGCATCGCGTGCTTCGGGGTGCCGGATGGCTCCGCGAATTTGCCGAAGGCGAAGACGAACATCGCGGCGTGGTTCGCGGCAACGAAGCTCGGTGAGGAAAAAGCAAAAGTCGAAAGCGATGGCGCGTGGTCGCGGCTCACGCGCGCGGCGCTGCCGGGTGCGGGCGCGTGGTCGCACCAGTATGGCAGCCCGGCGAATACTTCGAGCAACGACGACCAGCGGATCAAGGGCGGCCTGAGCGTGCTGTGGTATGGCGATCCGGGACAGGGCAAGATGGTGAACCGCCACAACGGCGCAGTCGGCCCGCTCTCGGTGAATGGCCGCCTTTTCATCCAGGGCGATGATTCCATGATGGCCTACGATGCCTACAACGGACAGCAGCTCTGGGAGGTGAAGAATCCCGGCGCGATGCGCAGCGGCGTCTATAATTCGCGCGAGCCCGGCAACATGGCCGCGACCGACGATGCGCTCTTCATGCTGCTCGACGAGAAGTGCATCCAGTTCGACGCCGCGACTGGAAAAATCACGCGCACTTTCACCGCGCCCGGCACGGCGGGAAACAAGGAACTCCAGTGGGGCTACATCGCGGTGCAGGACGGGCTGCTCTACGGCACCGTCACGCAGCGCCCGGAGAACGCGGCGGAACTCGCGCGGCGCGGCGCGAAGGTCTCGATCAACACGGATTCGATTTTTGCATTCGATGTGAAAAGCGGCGCGCTCGCGTGGACCCACACCGGCCAGCACATCTCGCATGTCGCCATCGCGATTGGCGACGGGCATGTGTTTTTCATTGATGCCGCGCTCACGCAGGAGCAGCGCGAGGGGATGCTGCGGCAGGACAAAAGCGACCTCGCGAAGCTCACCGGCAAGGAACAGCAGATCGCCGAGGAGCGCGTGAAAAAGGCCGACCTGCGGCTCGCCGTTTCGCTCGACGCAAAGACGGGCAAACAG
>JBDSAR010000595.1:0-15201 GCA_039922035.1 Chthoniobacteraceae bacterium | reverse complement strand
CTTTTCGTATTCCTCCAGCGCCGAGACCTGCGGGCCGGCGGGATCGAGTTTGCCATCCTTCCAATGCTTCAGGTCATGCAGGCCCCAGTTGAAATGGATGACGTCCCATTTTCCGTCGGCCAGCCAGACGTCGATGGACTGCAGGCCATCCTTCGTGGAGCCGCCGTTGCGCGGGATGCGGTGCAGGTTCGCCTTTCCCTTCAACAGTTCGCGTGTGGGCAAAGTGTAGCCCATCGAGATGCTGTCGCCGATGATGAGGACGCGCGGGAGGCCGGGCTCATCGGTGATTTTTGCAAGCGAGGCGTTGGGCTTGCGCGCGGGGCGCTGCGGCTTGGGGACGTCGGGCGGCTGGGCACTTGCGACGGTGATGAGGCTGATGAGAACGAGGAGGAGTTTTTTCATGGTGTGTGTGGAATCATCCAAGACAGGACGCTGGCCTGAAGCAACACAAGGACACCGACGAGTGCGGCCAGTGCGAGACTGTGCCAGAACACCGTGCGCAGGATGGCGCCTGCACCGGGCGCATCGGGTGCGCCACCGATCGCGGTCTGTGCGACGACGATGCTCTGCGCATCGATCATCTTGCCCATCACGCCGCCGGAGCTGTTCGCGGCGCAGGTGAGAATGGGCGGGAGTCCGATTTGTTCGGCGGTGACTTTTTGCAGATTGCCGAAGAGGACATTCGACGAGGTGTCGCTGCCGGTGAGCGCGACGCCGAGCCAGCCGAGCAGCGGGGAGAAAAACGGGAACCACGATCCCGTCGCAGCGAATGCGAGCCCCATGGTCGTGTCGGAGCCGCAGTAGCGCGTGGTGAATCCGAGCGCGAGCATGATGGCGATCGTGAGCAGCGAGATGCGCACTTTCAAAAAAGTCTGCCAGTAGGAACGCGCGATTGCCGCAGGCCGGAGGCCGAGCGCGAGGGCCGAGATGAGCGCCGCGATAAGCAGCGCGGTGCCGGTTCCGGCGAGGAGCAGGAAATCAAATGTGCCCTTTTCAAACTCCGGCCTGGCGACCACGGGCGGCATCCGCTGCACGCTTTCGTGCAGATACGGGACCTTCCAGCTCCATGGTGCCGTGGCTTTCAGCCATTTTTCGACGGGAGCAACTTTCCAGAGCGCGACAAAGACCGCGAGCATGATCCACGGGAGCCATGGGCGGAGGGAGAATGTTGAATGTCGGATCTCGGACGACAAGTTTTCGGCCTCGCCTGCCGAAGCGGGCTTCCAGAATCGCAGCAGGACAATGAGCGAGAGCATCGCGGCGATTCCTGCGACGATGTCCACAAGCCACGGGCCGTGATAATTGCTCACCGCCCACTGCGTGACGCCGAAACTCAGCCCGCACACCAGGCACGCGGGCCAAACCTGCCGCATTCCGCGCAGGCCCACGTGCGCGGCGATGAGCCAGAATGGAACGATGAGCGAGAAGAACGGAAGCTGACGCCCGACCATCGCGCTAAGTTGCGCGACGGGCAGGCCGGTGACGGTCGCGAGCGTGGTGATGGGAATGCCGACGGAGCCGAACGCGACCGGCGCGGTGTTGCCGATGAGCGCGAGTTTCGCGGCTTCGAGCGGCTTGAACCCGAGGCCGAGCAGCATCGCGCCTGAAATGGCGACCGGTGCCCCGAAGCCCGCGCAGCCCTCGACAAATGCACCGAAGCAAAACGCGATGAGCAGCGCCTGAATGCGGGAGTCCGCGGAAAGCCGCGCGATCTGCATTTTGATTTTCTCAAACGTGCCCGTCTCGACGGCGAGCCTGTAAGTGAATACGGCATTGATCACGATCCAGCCGATGGGAAAAAGTCCGAACAGCGCACCCGTGCCGGCCGCCGCGAATGCAATCGGTGCCGGCATTCCAAAGACCGCAAGTGCGACGCCGATGGCCGCGACCAGCCCTGCGAGCGCGGCGAGATGTGCGCGCACATGCCAGATGGCGAGCAGTGCGAGCAGCAGCACCACAGGCACCGCTGCGGCGAGCGATGAAGCGGGGAGGGAATGCAGCGGGTTGTAATTCTGGGGCCAGGGCATGGGGACGAATGAAGGCTGAAGGCTGAAGGATGAAGGATGAGTGGCGAGTGCCGATGGAAGGGTGAAGCACGAAATGAATCCGCGCCCCGTTCGCTTTCATCCTTCATCCTTTGTCCTTCGTCCTTCATCCTTTCCATTCAATGCCCACCCGCCGCCTCCAGTTGCTCCTCTTCGCGCTGTCGTTCATCACGTTCGCATGGTTTCACCAGGGCGGCGGATGGAACCAAAACGCGCGCTTCGCCGAGGTGCGCGCGATCGTGGAGCAGGGGCGTTTCGCCGTGGATGACTACATGGTCTATCGTCCCACGCAAAGCCGCCACCTCGATCGTCCGCGGGTGGTGCGTGGCGAATTCACGTTCGGCGGCGAGCGACATCAACTGTCGTGGGGTGACTGGCAAAATGTCGGCACGGAGACAAAGCCCGACTGGCGGCAGATGTGCGTGACCGGCGAGGCGCTCGATCCCGCCGCCACGATGGTGATCATCGGCGAAGGCACCTGCACAGGCGATGTGGGCATCGCGCCGGATGGCCATTTTCATCCGAACAAACCGCCCGGCGCATCGCTCCTCGCGGTGCCGCCGTACTTTGTGGTCTTTCATATCGAACGGCTGTTCGGAATCGATCCGGATGACTGGTGGGTGATGACTGTGAATGCGTGGCTTTGCTCGGTGTTCACCGTCGGCCTCGCGTCGGCGATCGGGGTGGTGCTCGTGCTGCGGGTTGCTTCGCAAATGTATCCGGGACATCCGGGCGCGGCACTCGGCGCGGCGCTGTCGTTTGGGTTCGGCACGACTTTCTTCCCATTTGGCACGCTGATGTTTGATCACAACGTCACGGCGGTGCTGCTGCTCGCGAGCTTTGCGTCGGCGCGGAATGGGCGTGCGGTGTCCGCTGGCATATGGGCGGGTGTGGCGGCGGTGACGAATTATCTCGCGGCGATCCCTGGGGCGTTCATTGGCGTGTGGCTGCTCTGCAGCCGCCGGCCGCTGCGCTGGGATGGTGCCATCCGTTTCACGCTCGGTGTGTTGCCATGTCTCGTCGTGCTGCTTGCCTACAATGTTGCGGCGTTCGGTTCGCCGCTCGTCCTGAACACGAGTTTTCAGAATCCCGTGTTTAAGGAAATCGCGCCGGCATTTCTGGGCATGTTCACGGCACCGTCGTGGTTTGCGGCGCTCGTGATCACGATCTCGCCGTGGCGGGGAGTCTTCATGTTGTCGCCGGTGATCATCGCCGCCGTGATCTGCATTTTCTGCCGGGGAAAAATGGGGATGCCTCGCGCGGAGCGAACGCTCATTCTCGCCAGCGCGGCGTTCTTTTTTTTCATCAACATCTGCTTCAACGGATTTCACGGCGGGTTTGCCGCGGGGCCGCGCTACCTCATTCCTGCGCTGCCATTTGTCTGCCTCGCGCTCACGCCCGCATTTGTCCGCTGGCCGCGCACGACGACAGTGCTGGCTGCGGTGAGCATCGTGCAGCAGTCGCTGCTCACGATCACCGATGCGCTGAACCCGCTCGGCGTGGGCGCGCATGCGTGGGTGGATCATCCCGGCGAATGGAAGGACAAGCTCGCGGGAAACAGCCTCGTGTGGCGTTACGCGTGGCCGATGTTTTCGCAGGGACGCGCGTGGCCGGTGATTGATGCAAAGTTCGACGAGTGGCTCGGCGGGCAGCGGAAGGAGCTTGGGAAAAAGGGAGTGCCCGCTGCGGATGCGGATGCGCAACTGCAAAAGCTGAGTGGCGAGACATGGGCAAAAGTTATGCGCGGCGATTCCGAGCCGCTGTGGATCGCAGCGATGGATGGACCGGTCTCTACGAACACGCTCGGCTTGTGCGACGGCACGTATTTCCAAACTTTCCCTGCCCACTCGCCCGCAGCGACGTGGGCTGCATTCAATGTCGGAGAACTGCTTTTTCCCGCGAGCCGATGGAGTCTCGCACCGCTGCTCGCGATGTGGATCGCGGGTGCATTTTTGATCCGGCGGAACATGCGCGAGGTGTGAGTGTGGAGCGCCGGCGTCCTCGCCGGCCACCTCCACACTCCGCAGGCCTGATCTTTCTTTCGGCATCTGCGTGTTCGCGAGAACACGCAAAGGTCGTGACGCTGCGCGTGGTGTCGTCGTGGCCGCCGAGGACGGACGGCGCTCCACTTTCACAGACCGAGCCACGCAAAACCGATCCGCAGCCAGAACGGGATCGTGAGGAGGCCGAACGCGGTGCTCGCGAGGACGATTTGCACGGCGATGCCGGTGTCGCCGCGGAAATGCCGCGAGAGAAGCACGGGCACCATCGCGCAGGGCATCGCGGCCTGTACGGCGAGCACGCGCCGGAGGTCGAGTGAAACGGGGAGCCAGCGTGCTGCGGCGAGGAAAAGCGGGGGCAGCAGCGCGACACGCACGAGGCAGCCCGCGACAGTGATGAGCGGACGACGATCATCACGGAGCGCGACGACGGCATCGGCGAGGAGGGCGCCGGTGAGCAGCAGCGAGAGCGGAATCGCGGCCACGCCGAGCATGTGCAGCGAATCGAATGCGATCCGCGGCAGCCAGTCGGCGGCGTGCGCGAGATTCAGCGCGAGCGCGCCAAGAATCGCGAAGAAGGGGACGGTGAGCACATTTTTCCATGAGCCGCTGCCCGAGAGCAGCCAGATGCCCGCGGACCAGAGCGCGAGTTCGAGGCCGATGTTATGGACAAAGAGCACGCCGGTCGTATTCGTGCCGAAGAGCTGCTGCACGATCGGGATCGGGAGGTAGCCCCAGTTCGGGATGGCGGCGCTGAATGCGAATGTCCGCGCAGGCTGCGGCGATTTCAGGCGCAGCAATCTTGCGCAGAGCGCGGCGATCCCGAAGCAGAGCAGCAGCAGCGAAAATCCGATGACCGGTGCGATCGCGACCACGCGCATGTCGCGGAGCGCGGCGCTGTTCAGCACCGTGTCGGCGATGAAGCACGGGTAGAGAAAATTCACCGCGACGGTGAGCATGCTGCCATCGGCCTCGGGCCGCAGGCCGTGGAATCTCCGAAGTGCGAACCCGCATGCGAGGACCACGAATGTCGGCGCGACGGCGCCAAGGAGTGATGCGTAGGTGATGTTCATCCTTCCATTTCAAACACACGCGAACGCGACGCGGGCGGATGCCGACGATATGCTGGGGTTCAATCCCGGAGGCGGGGGAGATCGAGTGCCGAACTCCTGCGGTTTCGCTTCGGAGCGGTCGAGGAAATCGGATCATATGCCGCGTTCCTGTCCGACGGGGGCTCAAAGCGTCCACCCGGCAGTTCCTGCGGCCTGTCCTTCGGCTTGTCGCGCCAGTTTTCCTTCGTCGCCTCGCCGAGGATTTTGAATTTCTTCTTGAGCAGCACGACTTCGAATTCCGTGAGTCCGCGTGGGATCGTGATGATGCCATCGGTGACGATGCGATCAATGATCATGTCCACCACCTGATGATTGCCAGCCTGCGTGCTGACGAAGACGACGAGCGCGGAGCCGCGGATCTGGCCGCTCATGTTTTCGAGTCGGATGCGGCCCTGGGGATTGAGCTTGATGACGCATCCCCACGTCCCGTCCTTCGCAGGAAACGGGAGGATCTTTTCGATCATCCGCTCGCTGATGTCCGCGATTTTACTCAGGTACGCCTGCCGGCGCAGGTAGATGAGATTCACCGGGATCGAAAATGTGTCGCTGTCGTTCTTGTCCGCCTCGCTGTGAAAGCGCACGGTGATCTCCGGCTTTTTCGACATGGCGGGGCAGGGCGGGGAAATTGCGACCGAGGCGATCGCGATGCAGAGGAGCGGAAAACGCATCCCGCACCTTCGGAGGCTGAAAAGCGATTTGCAACACGTGAACATCATCGGCGACACTGCCGGCATGAAGATGATCCGTTTCGCCGTCTGTTTCGTCGCCCTCGCGTCTTTGCACGCGGACGATGTTGCGCCGGCCAAACCGGGCTTTTGGAAGCGAGCCTGGGACACGACGAAGGGTGTTGGAAAAAAGACCACCGATGTGATCACCTCACCGTTCGGAAAAAAGGGAGCGAAGGAGCCGGGTGCCGCGATCGGATGGCGGAATCTGACGATGACCATGAAGCTGGATCCGGCGCAGGTACGGCTCCCGGATACGCGGGCGGTGGATGTGAACGTGACAGTCGTGAATACCGGCAGGACCGCGGTGCATCTCGAGTTCCCCAGCTCGCTGCGCGTGGAGGTCGTCGTGAAGGACGAGCACGGGAAGATCGTTTCACGATGGTCGGATGATCAGCCGATTGAAAAGGAGCCGAACATTCTGCTCATCAATCCAAAGGAGCACCTGGAGTATTCCGCGAAGATTTCGACCCGCGAGATGAGCGCGGGCAGGCCGTTTGAAATCGAGGCTTTCTATCCGCGCTACGAAAAGCTGCGCGTGAGCCGGACGGTGGTGCCTTCGCGCTGAACGTGCTACTCGCGGCTGATCACGCCCGCGGCTTCGAGCGGATGCATGCCGTGCTGCACGAGTGCGGGCGCGGTGCCACCGGGGAACATCTTGCCAGGGTTTGCGATTTCGCCGGGATCGAATGCGCGGCGCAGGCGTTGCATGAAATCAATCTCCGCGGCGCTGAACATGTCGGGCAGGTAGTCGCGTTTCTCCACGCCAATGCCGTGCTCGCCAGTGAGGCTGCCGCCCATCTCCACGCACATGCGCAGGATGCGGCCTGCGAGTTCTTCAGCACGGGCGAGCGCGCCGGATTCTCGGCCATTGTAGAGGATGAGCGGGTGCAGATTGCCGTCGCCGGCGTGGAAGACATTTGCGACGCGCAGCCCGGCTTCGCGGGACATTTCGCCGATCCGGCGCAGTGCTTCGCCGAGCCGCTGGCGCGGGACCACGCCGTCCTGTACGATGAAATCCGGCGACAGTCTGCCGACGGCGCTGAATGCGCTCTTGCGGCCCTTCCAGATCGCGCCGCGCTCGGCGGCGTTCGCGGCGACGCGGGTTTCGACGGGCTGTGATTTCGCGAGCAGTGCGTCGAGGTGCGGACGCTCGGCGGCGACCTTTTCGCGCGGGCCTTCAAGTTCGACGATGAGCATCGCCTCGCAGCCGCGCGGGTAGTTTGCGTGGACTGCGGCTTCTGCGGCCTGGATGGCGAGTGCGTCCATGATTTCGATCGCGCCGGGCAGCAGGCCGCTGGAGACGATGGCGCTCACGGCGTCGCCCGCATTTTCGAGCGTGCGGTAGCCGGCAAGCACGGTGTGAAAACATTCGGCGCGCGGGAGCAGTTGCAGCGTGATTTCGAGCGCGATGCCGAAGAGTCCCTCGTTGCCGACGAAGAGTCCCGTGAAGTCCGGACCGCACTGCTCGCGGCTCGTGCTGCCGAACTCGACGACTTCGCCGGTCGCGAGCACGGCCTTCACTCCGAGCACGTGATTTGAGGTCATCCCGTATTTCAAACAGTGCGCGCCGCCGGAGTTGAACGCGACATTTCCGCCGATGGTGCAGATCGTCTGCGATGAAGGATCGGGCGCGTAGTGCAGACCGTGCGGTTCGGCGGCGAGTGTGACCTGCGTATTGATCACGCCGGGCTCGACGACTGCGATGCGTTCGCGTGCGTCGAGGCGCAGGATTTTGTTCAGCCGGTTGAGTGCGATGACGATTCCATTCGCGACCGGGAGCGAGCCGCCGCTGAGGCTCGTGCCGCTGCCGCGCGCGACGAAGGGCGTGCTAGTGTCGCGACAGGTGCGCACGGCGGCAACGACTTCCTCCTGCGTCACGGGAATGACGATTGCGAGCGGGCGCGAGTGAAATGCAGTGAGCGCGTCGGACTCGTAGGCACCGAGTTGCGCGGGCTCGGTGAGCATCCGCGATGGCGGAAAAATCTCACGCAGCCGGTCGAGCGCGCTCATTTTTTCCTCAGCGCAGGATCTCCGCGAGCGCGGCGAGGATGAGGTCCACGTTGCGCTGCGTGGCGGAGTGGCCCATGAGGCCGATGCGAATCGCCTTGCCGGCCATCGGGCCGAGGCCCGCGCCGATTTCGATTCCGTATTCTTCGAGCAGGCGTTTGCGCAGCACGGCTTCGTCCTTCCCGGCGGGGGCGTGGATGCAGTTCAGCGTGTGCAGTGAATGTTTCGGCACGTAGCTGAGGCCGAGTTTTTCCAAGCCGGCGCGGAGACGCAGGTGCATCACGCGGTGACGCTCGATGCGGGCGTCGAGCCCTTCTTCGACGACGATGGCGAGCGCTTCGCGGAGTGCGTAGGTCATGTTGATCGGCGCGGTGTGGTGGTACACGCGCCCGCCGCCTGCGCCGGGGTTCATGTAGTATTTGCGCAGCAGCGAGACATCGAGATACCACGACTGCACTTTCGTTTTCCGCGCATCCATTGCGGCGATCGCGCGGTCGCTGAAGCTCACGGGCGAGAGGCCGGGCGGGCACGAGAGGCATTTTTGCGTGCCGCTGTAGATCGCATCAATGCCCCAGTCGTCCACGCGCAGTTCGTGGCCGCCGAGTGAGGTGACGGCATCCACGACGAAGAGCGCGCCCTTTTCACGGCACAGCGCGGCGATGCCTTCGAGCGGCTGGAGTGCGCCGGTGCTTGTTTCGGCGTGGACGATGGCGAAGAGTTTTGCCTTCGGATGCGCGTCGAGTGCGGCGGCGATCTGTTCTTTGGAAATGATGTCACCCCACGCGGCCTCGACGGCGTGGACGGTCGCACCGCAGCGCTCCATCACGTCCTTCATGCGTCCGCCGAAGACGCCGTTCACGCACACGATCGCCTCATCGCCACGCTCGAGGAGATTCGTCGCGATGCATTCCATGCCGGCCATTCCGGTGCCGCTGACTGGGAAGGTGAGCTTGTTCTGCGTGCGGAAAATCTGGCGGAGCATCTCGCACGTCTCGTCCATGATCGCGAGATACTGCGGGTCGAGGTGCCCGAGCGTCGGTGCGCTGAGCGCGCGGAGGATGCGGTGCGGCACGGTGCTCGGGCCGGGGCCCATGAGGATGCGTTCGGCGGGATTGACTTGGCTGGCGGAGGTCGGGGTCATTTGGAAAGGTGCGAGAGCGTTAGGTGTTGGGATCGGCGAAGGCAATGCGATGTTGCCAGCGAGAGTGTTGTTCCCGGCTGCGCGGGGCTGATCTTGGGACGCTCCCGGAGCCGCGCGTTTTCAGGGCGTGGCGGATCCTGCCACCTCCACCACCACCCTCATGCCGTCCACGCTTACGACCCGGACGTTCGTGCCTTCGGTGATGAAGTCTCCGCCGGTGACGACATCGTGGGCATTATCGCGGAAGCTCGCTTTTCCCGAAGGTCGCAGTGTGGTCGCAGCGACGCCGATGTCGCCGATGTGGAGTTCGAAATTGACGACCGGCACGGTGATCGCCGGGCCGCTTGCGGAAGCGGTCGCGAGCACGAGCCGGCGGTAGATCGAGGTCTTTGGCAGAAATTTCGCGAGTACGGCCATGGCGAAGCCGCCGCCGAGCAGAGCGATGAGGAGATTCAGCATCGGGCGCTGGAGTTCTTCGGAAGAGGGAAGCGCAGGTGTGCCCGGCCAGTGGTCCGTCATCGCCCACACGAGCGAGCCGAGCATGAGCAGGACGCCGAGGAGACCGGGGACCATCGTGCCGGGATGGAGAAAAAGCTCACCGAGGACGAGCAGGAGGCCGATTGAAAAGGCGAACACCGCTTCCCAGCCTGCGAGTCCGGCGATGAAATGCCCGCCGAAAAAGAGTGCGAAGCAGATGATCGAGACGATGCCGGGAATGCCGAAGCCGGGTGCTTTCATCTCGATGTACGCGCCGACCATGCCGCCGATGAGCAGCAGCGGGGCGAGCATGGTGATCCAAAATGCGATCGTCTCAAATCCGCTCGGCTCGATCCGGCGCATCGTGCCGGTGAGTCCCGCGGTTTTCATCAGCTCGTCGAGATTCTCCGCAGTGCCCTCCGCGAGGAGCGGCTGGCCGTCGTATTGCTTGGTTGCGTCGGTGGCGTTGAGCGTGAGCAGGGTGTCCTTGGAGTCCACGACGACATCACCGCGCTTCACTTCGCTTTCCTTGCGCACGAATGCCTCTGCGACGTCCTCCGGGTGGCTGCCCGCCCTTGCCGCACCGCGCGCCTTGGCCGCGACCATCGAGGTGCTCTTTTCCTTCATGGTTTCCTTCAAATCCTCGCCCTCGCCGGCGACGACGGCGGATGCTCCGATGACTGCGTTCGGGTGCATGTAGATGCGCTTTGCCGCGAGTGAAATGAGTGAGCCTGCGGAGATCGCCTTCGTATTCACAAACGCGAGGGTGGGGATGCGCGTGGTGAGCAGCGCGTCCATTTCCTCCATCGCGGAATCCACGCGGCCGCCGAATGTATCCACATCGAGGACGACGGCGCTGGCGTTCGCGCGTTGGGCCTCCTTCAGTGCGCGGCGGAGAAAGTAGAACTGTGCGGGCCCCACTTCGCCGTGGATCGGGATGACGAAGACGGGACCGGCAGGCACGGGCGTGCCGGATGTCCTGATATTTTCGTCCAACGCGAGAAGCGGGCCGGCGAGGAGCAGCAGGAGGATGGGCCAGAGCCGTTTGTTCATGCGGTGAGGATCGTTGCCCGGACTGTGCGGCTCAAGGGGAAAACGCAGAGTTGCGCGATCATGCGGGGCGGATAGTTTCGCGCCCTGTGAACCAAAGAAGTTTCCGTTTTCTCAGCGTGATTGTGGCAATGTTTCTCGCGTCCTGTGCGAAGGATCGCATTCACACGATGGTCGTGAGCGTGCGGGATCAGAAGATGGCGCTCTATCGCAAGGGGCATCTCGTGAAACTGTATGATGTCTCCACGTCGAAGTTCTGTGTGAGTTCCCGTGAAGGAAGCTACGGTACTCCGCTCGGAGAGCACGAGATTGCGAAGAAGATCGGCAGCGGCCAGCCGCAGGGGATGAAGTTTTCCAGCCGCCGTCCGACGGGCGAAATCGTCCAGCCGAACGCCCCTGGACGGGATCCGATCGTGTCGCGCATTTTGTGGCTGGACGGCAAGGTGCCAGAGAACCGCAATTCGTATTCGCGCTGCATCTACATCCACGGCACGGCGGAGGAATGGCGCATCGGCACTCCGGCGAGCTACGGCTGCATCCGTATGCGCTCGCGCGATGTGGTGAACCTTTACAACACCGTCGGCGTGGGCGCGAAAGTGCAGATCGTCAATGAGCCGCTGGCCCTGCCGGGGACGGAACCGCAAGTGGAGGTTTCCGGTTCGAAAATCGCGAAGGTCGGCACGAGCGACTCGGCGCCGCAGTAGCTGCGCTCAGCGAGAAAGATCGTCCTGGGTCAGGATGGTGAAACCGCTGCCGTTCAGTACGGAGGCCGCGCATTCATTGTCCTCGACGTGCAGCGCGAGCGCGGCGTTGTCATTCGGGCGCGTGAGGAGTGCGTAGGCGCCGAAGATGTTCACCTCTGCGGCGAGCAGCGCGGTGAGGACCTGGCCGAAGTGATCGGCCTCCTTCAACTCGACGACGATGAGCGGAAAAGTGGAGTAGGGGATGGAGTGCAGATGGAAAATGCCCTCGACTGCATCCGGATCGCTGACGATCACGCGGACGATGGCCGTGTCTGCGCTCGGCTCGATGGTGGTGCCGAGCACATTGACCTGATGCTCCTGCAGGAGCCGCACGACTTCGAGGAAGGCCCCGACTTTGTTGCGCAGAAAAATGCTGAACTGGACGACGCGGTCGCGTGCGGTGCGCGTTGCAACGGAGGATGGTGGCGGATTGGATTGCATGGCTTATTTGTAGGAATAGACGAGGCAGAACGGGACTGGCGTGCCGCCGGATTCGCTGACGCCGATGAGATACGTGCCGCTGGCGGCGGGTGCAAATGCCGCGGCGGCGAGCGGGCCATCCCGATGTGTGCCGACGGTGAGCGGGGTGCCGCGCACGTCGTAGATCTGCACGGCGATGGTGGTCGAGGCGGCGTTCGTCGCGGCAGTGAACCAGTACCGGTTTCCGGCGAGGAGGTTCACGCGTGCAAGGGCGGGTTTGCCGGCGGGTAGCGTGCCGGACCACGAGCGCTCGCGGAGGCGGAAGCCGTCGTTCGTCCATGCGCCGGCGAGATCGAGGGCGGCGCGGCGGCAGGTGACAGCGGCGTCGCTGCTGACCGGGCTGGCATTCAGTGCCGACGCCAGTGCGACCAGGAATGTGGTGAGCGCCGTGCAGTTCATTTTTCCGGCGCTGCGATGAGGCTGATCGTGCCTGCGATGAGTGTGTGCATCGCGTTCACCGCATCGCTGGAATGCGGTGTCCCCGCGGGAAGTGAGAGCGCCGTGTTGAGCGCGGGGAGCCGGAGTTGGATTTCCGCGATGGCGGGGATGGCCTTGGTTTTTGCGGGCAGCGCTGCGAGCCGCCCTGCAAAAAATTCGCCGACCGCCGGCTCGCGCAGAATCTCCGCGCCCTCGGCGGTGTAATTGGCCGCGAGGTGCGCACTCGCGATATCCACCGAGCGCAGCCAGCAGCCGAGCGACGTGAGCATCACCAGTTCGCTGTCGCGCCGCCCGTCCATCGCGGCCGAGAGTTCACCCCACACGGCTTCGATCTCCTCGACCAGAGCGCCCCAGCGCCGGTTGTCGGCAAAGTTCGCAATGCTGTTGCTGCGCACCATGAATTCCTGCTCCAGGCCGAGGCTCTTCGCGAGGAGCTTGATCTCCATGGAGACGTTCTTCACCTGCTGCCGGTCCTGCGCCTCCGCCGCGAGGAAGCCGTCGGCGATGCAAATGCCAAGGTTCAGCGCGATGAGCGGGCGGCTGGTGTGCGGTGCGGGCGCATGTTTGCGGAATAACGCCGCCCAGTCGGGCTTTCCGGTTTTCCCGAAGGCGGCGAAAAGCTCGCCGGGATTCGGAATGGAGAGGATCTCCAGAAATTCCGCATCGCGGACCTGCTCCCCGGTGAGCGGCTGCGGGGCGTCCGGCTCCGCAAAGGCGCACGCTGCCATCCCGAGCAGGGCGGACAGGCAGGTGCTTCGTAACATTCACGCATCATGGCTGCGCACTCGGGATGGTGTCGAGTCGAGAGTCGCCGCGACCGTCTTCTTCGTGCGGCGTCCTTTCTTGCGCCTGGACGCGACTGAGGGATCGGAGCCGGTCTGAATTCAGAGGTATCGCGCGCGGATTTCTCGACATGGGCTGGCATGCCCTCTAAAAGCCGCGGCTCTTATGAAAGCAAAAGTGATCGTGATGCCGAAGCAAAGCATTCTCGACCCGCAGGGCGTCGCCGTGCGGGAAGCGATGCGTCACCATGGAATGCCCGGCGTGAAAAGCGTGCGCGTTGGCAAAATGCTCGAAGTCGAGGTGGATGGAGCCGACGAGGCGAAGATGCACGAAATCTGCCGGGAACTGCTCAGCAACCCGGTCGTCGAGGACTACGAGTTCGTGCTGGAGAAATAGCCTATGCGCGCCGCCGTCATCCGCTTTCCCGGCTCAAACTGCGATCAGGACTGCCACTTCGTCCTGCGCGAATTTGGCTTCGACACCGACTTTCTTTGGCACAAGGAGACCAGCGCCGCGGGCTACGATCTCATCGTGCTGCCGGGCGGCTTCAGCTATGGCGATTACCTGCGCTGCGGGGCCATCGCGCGCTTTTCGCCGGTGATGAAATCCATCGTCGAGCAAGCCGGCAAAGGCGTGCCCGTGCTCGGCGTCTGCAACGGCTTCCAGATCCTTTGCGAGAGCGGGCTGCTTCCCGGCGCGCTTATTCGCAATCGCGACATGCACTTCATCTGCGAGCACGTGAACCTGCGTGTGGAAAACACGGCGAACCCTTTTCTCTCCGCATCCGAAGTCGGCCGCGTGCTGCGCGTGCCGATCGCACACGGAGAGGGGAATTTCACTGCCGACGCCGAGACGCTGCGGGCGCTCAATGCCGAGGGCCGCGTGCTCGTGCGCTATTGTGACGAGGCGGGCAAGGTGACGCCCGAGGTGAATCCGAACGGTGCCGCGGAAAATATCGCGGGCATCTGCAACGCGCGCCGCAACGTCTTCGGCCTCATGCCGCACCCCGAGCGCGCCTGCGACAACTCGCTGCTGAGCACGGATGGGCGGGTGATTTTCGAGTCCCTCGTCGCCACGCTCGGAAAATCCCGCGCGGCCTGATTTCGCGGGCTTTTCGCTTGCCCGCCGCTCACCGCCGCCCTTTGCATACGCGCCCTTCCGCATGATCTACCCGAACTGGCTGACCCTCAAACTGACAATGCTCGCAGTCGGAGGCCTGCTGCTCGCGGTGCATCTTCTGGCGCTCGTGAAGGCGCGCGCCGTGCAGGATTGGCTGCGCAGTCTCCCCCGCAACCGTGAGGCTGGCGTCGTGCTTTCGCTCATCGCGGGCGCGTGGTTTTTCTTCCTCGTGCAGAAGATGGACCTCGGCGATTTCGACCCGTGGCGGAACACGGTGCTCATCGGCACGCCCATCGCCGCGGCGCTCGCGATCATATTCATTCCGGATTTTCTCGCCGTGCGTGCGCTCGGAGCGTGCGCCCTTCTCGCTGCGGAGCCTCTCCTGGAGTCGGCATTTTTGCGTCCGGAAAAAATCCGCCTTCTCCTGGTCGTTCTCACGTATGCGTGGGTCGTCCTCGGGATGTTCTGGGTCGGGATGCCTTACACGCTCCGCGATCAAATCAGTTGGGCGAGCGCCTCGGAAACACGCTGGCGATCCGCGGCTTTCGCCGGGCTCGCCTATGGAGCGTTGCTGGTCGCGGGCGGGCTACTTGTTGCCTGAGACGATATCGCTCAGCTTGAAGATCGGGAGGAACATCGCGATGACGATGCCGCCGACGATCACGCCAAGGAAAACGATGAGCAGCGGCTCAAGCAGCGAGGTGAGCGCGGCGAGCATGGCCTCGATTTCTTCGTCCCAGAAATCCGCCATCTTCTCCAGCATGGTGTCAATTTTGCCAGTGCTCTCACCGGCGGCGACCATGCGGAGCATCATCGGCGGGAAAATCGGCTGACGGTTCAGCGATGCCGTGAGGTGATCGCCTTTCTCGACATCCAAGGAGACGGCCTTGATGGCCTTCGTCACCACGCTGTTGCCAGAGGTGTCGCCGACGATCTGCATGACTTCCAGGATCGGGACGCCCGAGCGGATGAGCTGCGCAAAGGTGCGCGCAAAACGGCTCATGCAAATCTTGTGCGTGAGCGGGCCGAACACGGGGAGCTTCAGCTTCCACTTGTCCCACGTATCCGCGCCTTTCTC
>JBDSAR010000594.1:0-3737 GCA_039922035.1 Chthoniobacteraceae bacterium | reverse complement strand
TGCGCACTGCAAACGCTGCGCCGATGACGAACTGCGCGAGCACGACGCCCGCGACCGTGTAGGTGAACGGCACGGCGCGCTCGATGAGTTTGCCGGCGGCGGTTTGGAAAAAGATGAGCAGGCACAGGCCGACGACCATCGGCGGCAGGACGATGGGGATATCGAGCGCGGCATCGAGCCACGCCTTTGCCGGGAAGCGTCCGCGTGAAAGCAGATAGCCGACGGGCACAGCGAGCAGCAGCGCGAGCAGCGCGGATGCGGTGCATGTGATGAGGCTGAGCCAGATCGAATAGCGGATTTCCGGAGCGCGGAGTGATTCTGAAATCTGCGCCGCCGTGGTGTACGTCGCGGTGGACCAGATCAGCGCGACGAGAAATGCGAGGTAGAGCCCGGCGACGAGTGCGAGGCCGATCCAGAAAGGCGTGAGCCACGCGCGGCGGGCGCTCATTTGTCCTTCAGCCAATCGGGCACCTTGATGTCCTTGCTCGGCATCGCGGCCTCGTTGCGCCATTCGAAACCGGCTTTTTCAAACTGCCCCTTGTTCGTTCGGAGAAATGCGAGCAGGCGCTGGCCGAGTTGTGCGTTCGGCGAGGTCGTGCGGACGGAAAATGGCTGCACGGCTTTCGCGCCCTCGTGCTGGATGGGCAGGAAGTCGAGGTGGTCGCCCGCGGCGGCCTGCGTGTTCACGCGATAGACGATGGCGGCGTCGAGCGCGCCGGCGCGGAGCTGCGTGACGAGCAGGTCGGCGGTCGGTGTCTCGACGACGACATTTTTCCGCACGCTGTCGTTGAGGCCGGAGGATTTCAACATGCCGCGCGTCATGTAGCCGAGCGTGCTTTGCTCGGCGTTGCAGAGGCCGACTTTGAGATTCGGCTGCGCGAGATCGGCGAGCGTCTTCACGCCGCGTGGGTTGCCCTTTTTCACGACGATGCCGATGTCGGTCTGAGTCAAAATCACGGCCTCGGGGAAAACATCGGCGACCGGCGGTACGAAGCAGAGATCGCACGCATAGTAGGCGTCGGGAAATTTTGGGTTGTCCGTGCCGCCCATCGTTTTCATCGAGGCGCAGAGGATGCCGCAGCCGTTGAAGACCGTGGTGACGCTCACGCCTTCGCGGTCGGCGAACTGCTTCAGCAATCCCTCGACGGCGGGCCGGTTCACGCCGCCGCTGTAGAGGATCAGCTCGGGCTTGTCGGCCCACTTGTCCCCACCCGCGGGCGTGAAACCGCTGGCCTTGAAAATCGCGCCGCCCTTTTCCGGCGCAGCGAGGTAGCGGGCAAAATGCAGCGCGGCTGCGGACTGCGTGCAAAATTCCGTGACGCACGCGGAGGTGTTCTCGCTGCGCGAGGAAAGTTCGGGCACCTCGACAGCGTCCGCTTTGAACTGCGCGGCGATCGAATCCCAGATGATCGCGGCGTCCACGGTGCCGAGCGAGAGGTCGGCGGCGACTTCGGTGACGGTCGGCTTCATCACGATGGCATGCGCGGCGAGCTTGGGCCACCTGTCGCCGAGCGCGGCGCGCGAGACGCGCGAGATACTCGCAGCGTCGGGATTCGCGAGGGCGACTTTCACATCCTCGCGCAGCAAGTCGGCGATGGTGCGGATGTTCTTCGGATTTCCGGCGCGCACGCCGATCACGGGATGCTGCTTCGCGAGCGGGAGGACTTCGCGGATCACGCCATTCTTCCGCGCGTCCTCGACCGAGCCGTCGTCAGCGGCGATGAAAAGATCGCCCTGCTTTGCCACGCGGAGTTGGCTGAGCAGCGTGCCGCTGCCGCCGTATTGCAGGCGCACCTCGACGCCCAACTCGCGCTGGTATTGCTGCGCCGCTGCCTCGATCGGCTTCTTCAATCCCGCTGCGCAATACACCGTAAGCGCCGTCGCGCCAGGACGCGATGCATTGCGCTGATGATAGAGCGCCACGCCGCCGAGCAGCGCGGCGAGCAGGAGGAGGGTGGCGGCGAGTTTTTTCACGGTTTGCGGCTCATTGTGCGCCACGCGAGCGCGCTGCCAAGCACAAGCAAGGCGGCTGCGGCGATGGCCGCGGGTGAATAGCCGTTGCTTCCCGTCGCTGGTGTCGGCTGCGTTCCGGCGATGGTCACGGTCTCGGGCTTCGCTTCCGAATTCAGCGGCGCGTCATTTTTCCACGGCCCGGGTTCCGGTTCCGCTGCGGCGACTTTCGGCTTTTGCAATTCCGCTGGCGGCGACTCGAGGTAGCCGATGGCCCGCAGCGATTCGGTCCAGTCGGCGTTCAGCAGGAGATCCCAGCCGGGGTTCATGCGCTTCACTTCGCACGAGCACGCGGCGAGGAGGAAGAGCGACGCCTCGTCAATCTGCTCGTCGCCAAAGCCCTCCGCAGACCACGCGCCGAGCACGCGGCCGCGGCCGAAGACGAGCGCGAGCCACGGGCCGTTCGCGTTTTCCATGTAGCCATTCGGTCCTGCGAGCATGGCGGTGAACTGCTTCTCGGCCTCGTCGCCGCTCTTGATCCGCAGTACGGAAAATTTCACGCGCAGCGCGGGGCCGGGGCCGAGTTTGCTCGTCGGATCGCTCGGATCGATCGCGGGAACCTGCGCGACCTGCTCCAGGTAGCGCAGCCGCTTCTCGAGCGTGGATGCCGCGCGATCATCGGCATTTTTCTGCCCGCTCTCGACGAGCACCCACACGGCGGATTCACCGGCGAGGATGCGCCTCACGATCTCCGCGCGCGCCGGGGAATCCGTGATGCGCGGCAGAGTCGTGCCGTCGAGCTTGCCGGACCACGCGGGCGTGGCGTCCTGCGCGGCATGCGGAAATGCGAGGCGCGATTTGCCTTCCTCGTTCGTGCGCGTCGGCGCGAGATTCATCGGCGATGAGTCGGTGAAATTGCGCAGGAAGCGCGCGACGGCCTCGTCCTTCGCATCGGTCGCCGAAATCTCCAGCATGAAAGGATCGGCCTGCCAGCGATCGAGCGCATAACGGAAGACAGGGATCGAGCACGCGAATGCGGCGGATGCTGCGATCATGAACGCGAGCAGAGGGAAGAGGGCGCGCTTCATCGGATGGCGTTTACTCGCCCCCGCGCTGGCGGACTTGGCGAGAGGATGAATCAGGAACTGTGACGGGCATGGGAGCGAACAGCACCAATCCTCGCGTCTTGGGACTTCGGTGCAACACACTTTTTGCGAACCGACTTGGGCTAGCGACGGATTGGCGTCGTTACTCTTTCGCCTTCTTTGCCTCCTTCGCGGCGCATGCGCAGAGCCACTCGGGGCCTTTGCACTTTGGACACGGATTCGTGTCGTATTGCAGGCGTGCGGTGATGGCCTTGGCTTTCGCGTTTTCCTTGAACTGCACGATGAACCATTCGCCGGATTTCACGACGGGGATGACAAACTTGTTGTCGGCCTTTTCGACGGAGAGCTTCGCCGCCTTGCCGGTGGCGCCGCCGCTGGCGGTGAGCGTCTGCTCGGCGAGGGCGACGGGCTTCATGGCTTTGTCGAGAACGGCGATGACGAACTTGCCGTCCTTGACGGTGACTTCGCCGTGCATGGATTCGTTCTTGGAGAACTCGAGGATGCGACCGCCGTTGGGTCCGATTTCGACGTCGCCATGCGCGAAGGCGGCGGCGGTGATTGCGAGGCTGCTGAGCAGCGCGAGGATGTACTTTTTCATGTGGTGTGGTGTTTGTTGTGTTGTTGTTCAGAGGAGAGTTTCAGTGCGATGCAGGGGCTTCGTTCTCGATGGCCTTTTGCGCG
>JBDSAR010000593.1:0-9266 GCA_039922035.1 Chthoniobacteraceae bacterium | reverse complement strand
GGACACGGAAAAAATTTGATGAATGGCTGAAGGAGCCGGGGATCAAGGAACGGATCTGTGGAACGGGGCTGAGCCCGGAGGAGCGCGAGCGGCGGATGCGGGAGATCTTTGGCCTACCGGAAAAGGGCCGGGGTGGGATCTCCAAGGAATCCCGGGCTGAAATCGAAAGAGCCATGAACATCCTCTGAGCCGTGAATCCATACCCGATCCGGCTTCATCCGACTTAATCCGACCCATGAACATCACCCGCAGGGGAAAAATCGCACGGCTCCCGCAGCACATCCGGGAAGTGATCAACCGCCATCTGAGGGACGGCGAAGACGGCAAGACGCTGGTTTCCCTCCTGAACAGGATGCCCGAGGTGCGCGCTGTGATGGCGGCCGAGTTTGGCGGCAGGCCGATCCGCGAGCAGAACCTTTCCGAGTGGAGGCAGGGCGGCTACCGGGAATGGGGCGCGCAGCAGGAGGCGCTGGAAATGGCGGGCCGGCTCGGCGAGGAGGCCGCGGAACTCCGCCAGAAGGGCGGCGATCTCACGGAGCATCTGGCGCTGCGGCTCACGGCGCGCTATCTCGCGGCTTCGCGGAAGCTGAACGAAGGCGAGGACGGGCCGGACCTTTCGCTGCTGCGGCAATTTTGCAGCGACGTCGTCGCGCTGCGACGGGGCGATCATCAGGCGGAGCGGCTGCGCATCGAGCGGGAGCGGATGACGATGGAATGGAAGCGGCTGGAATTTGAAGGCACGCGGACGGTGCTGGCCGAACATGACAGCATGGGGCGGTTCAAGCGGCGGATCACCACAGGGCTGGAGACGCTGATGAAGCATTGCAAAAACAACCCGAGGGCGATGGCCGCGCTGGATGCGCTCACGGAGGCTTGCCAAGGGCCGTTCGACCACTTGGAAACGGAAAGCCAGAAGCCATGAATACACCGTGCGACTCCGATTCACGGGCAGTGGCCGCGCCCGGCACCGAGGCGGTGCCGCAATTCCCTGTCCCGATTTGCCGTGCCAGTGCGGTTCTAACCGGGCACTTCCCAACGGACAGACCCCGCACCCACGTGAAAATCTTCCCCTCCCCTCTCCTGCTCGCTGCCAATCTGAAGGTCCGGGATGCGAAGGCGAATCCCGACTGGTCCAGCCTCACGGGGCAATTCGACCAATGGACACCTCCCCATTCCACACCATGAAAATCCTCGCATTCCTCCTCCTGCTCACGCTGCCTGCGGCCACCCGCGCCGCTGGAAAGCCCAATATCATTTTCATATTGGCCGACGACCTCGGCTGGACCGACACGGCGACCTATGGGAGCAAATATTACGAGACGCCCAATATAGACCGGCTCGCGCAGCAGGGCATGAAGTTCACCAGCCATCACCATTGCCAAAACTGCACCCCCACGCGCGCGGCGATCCTGAGCGGGCAATACGGCGCGCGCACGGGCGTCTATACCGTCGGCGGCATTGATCGCTTCGACTGGAACACGCGCCCGCTGCGGCCGGTGAACAACGTCACCGAACTCCCGCTGGACCGCGACATCATCGCCAAACAACTCAAGGCGGCGGGCTATGCGACGGGTATGTTCGGCAAATGGCACATTGGACAAAAGGGCGACTATCAGCCGGGCAAACGCGGCTTCGATGAGGCCATCGTGAGCATGGGCCGGCACTTTGATTTCGAGACGAATCCGAAGACGGATTATCCCAAAGGCACCTACCTCGCGGATTTCCTGACCGACAAGGCGGTGGACTTCATCACGCGCCACCAGGAGCAGCCGTTCTTCCTCTACCTGCCGCACTTCGGCGTCCACTCGCCGCATCAGGCCAAGGCGGACCTCATCGCGCATTTCAAACCCAAGCCCGGCGTCGGCGGCCATAACAACCCGACTTATGCGGCGATGATCGCGAGCGTGGATGAAAGCGTGGGCCGCGTGATGAAGACGCTCGACGACCTGAAGCTCGCCGAGAACACCGTGCTGATTTTCGCCAGCGACAACGGCGGCGTCGGTGGCTACGACCGGCCCGACGGTCTCATCCGCGATCCGGGCATGGAGGGCAAAAAGAAGAAGGCGAAAGGCAACGACGAGGACGGCGGCGGCATCACCGACAACGCGCCGCTGCGCAGCGGCAAGGGCTCGCTCTACGAGGGCGGGACGCGCGAGCCGTTCATCGTGCGCTGGCCGGGCGTGACGAAGGCCGACTCGACGACCGACATCCCGACGGCGCATGTGGACATCTTCCCGACCTTCCTCGAAATCGGCGCCGCACCCAAGCCCCGGCAGGTGCTCGATGGCGAGAGCCTCGTGAAGCTTTTCCGAGACCCGAGTGCGAAGCTCCAGCGCGATGCGATCTACCAGCACTTCCCCGGCTACCTCGGTTCCGGCCCCGGACTCTGGCGCACGACGCCCGTGAGTCTGATCCAAAGCGGCGACTGGAAGCTCATGGAGTATCTCGAGGACGGGAAACTCGAACTCTACAATCTGCGCGACGACATCGGCGAAACGAAGAACCTTGCCGCGACGATGCCGGACAAGGCGAAGGAACTTCACACCCGCCTCGTCGCCTGGCGCAAGGAAGTCAACGCGCCCATGCCGACGAAGAACGACGCCGCTGCCGCACCCGATGCTCCGAAGAAAGGCAAAGGCAAAAAGAACGCCGCCGAATAGAACCCGCACTCGACCCACGCCCACCAAACCCATCCTCCCACTCGTCGTCGCGTTCATGGCGATACGTCTCCAATCCTCGTGCGCCGCCACGCCTTCAAAACCAAACATCATCCTGAACGAGGGCGGCGGGCTCTGCGACATGAGCAACGCGCCCTTCGTGGAAAAAACCGTCGCGCCCGAGACCGACACCGATGCGAGCAAGGCCGACCGCACGCGCCTCACCGCGGTGGTCGCGGAACTGAATCCCGCCGGCGGCAAGAAGGGCGAACGGAAAAAGAAGAAAGCGGAAAAGAGCGCAGGAGCCCCAGCTTAGGCCGCCTCGGTTTTTCGCCGACATGCTTCGGCTGCCGCTGCAAATCGCCCGGCGGATTGCGCTCCTGCGACGCGGTCCTACTTCGATTTCAGCCCTGCCGTGTTCACCGAGATGACGCGATACTGATGGGTCTTGCCGGGCTCCGCCTTGGTGTCGGTGAAATGCATCTCGGCCAGCGGTTGCGTGGGCGTGTCGCTGTATTGGAGGTTTTGAAAGATGGGGCGCCCGAAGGGATTCTTGCCCTGCTCGGGGACGTTCGCGATGGGCGTGCCATCGCGCTCGATGATGAAGCTGGCGAGGCCGCTTTCGAGATCGGCTTCGGCGGTCCACGTGATGTCGTTGCCCTTCACTTGGAGATTCGTCGGCGCGGGTGGTGGCGTGGTGTCGGCGATCACGGTGTCCTTCACGTAGCTCATCCACGACTTCGCGATCGCTTCGCTCGGCAGCCAGACGGACTTCTCCTTTTCGCCGGAAAATTTCGCGGCGGGAACGGCTTCGGAACCAAGCAGAGGCGCGAGCCATGCGCCGTCGGCGGGCATGGGTTTCAGCGGATCACCGCTCTTCGCCGGGAGGCGTGCGGTGAGGCAGGCGTCGATCCACGGGATCGCGAGGTAGCGCTGGTTGCCGCATTCGTGCGCGGTGAGCGGATCCACGGCGACGCCGATGAGTCCGCCCTTCGCCCGCACGGCGGTGAAGAACGCCTCGTTCGCAGGCCACACGCCGGCGAAGCGGCCGTCCTTCACGGTCACGCCTTCCTTCGTGCCGGGGTTGCACATGATCGGCACGCCGAGCGCGGCGGCGGGGATTGCGTAGGTCTTGATCGTGGGACGCCCGGCGTTGGCTTCGAGCAAAGGCACGCCGGACCGCAGCCACGCCGCGGCGACGCGATCGGGATGCAGCAGCACCATGCCGCCCGCCCAGTGGCCGCCGCCGCTGTGTCCCCACAGTGCCCACGGCACGGTGGCGAGTTCGGGGTGGCCGGACTTTCCGCCGAGGTCGGCGAGCGATTTCTGAAATGCGGCATCGGAGCCGTTGCGCGGGTCGCACCACATCTGGCAGTCGGCCTTTTCCGGCTGCTCGTACGACGGCCCCATCAGCGCGCAGCCGTGCCTTTTCGCCAGCGCCTGCCAATGCAGATCAAATGCGCCGGTGAGTCCGGATTTGCACGAGCCTTCGCCGCAGCCGTGCTGATGCACGATCACGCCCCGCAGCGTCTTCACACCCGGCGGAATCCACACGGTGTAGTTCACCGGGAAGATGAGTTCGCCCGGCTTCGTCGAAGCTTCGTAGCGCACGCGGTGATACGGCGGTGCGGCGGGCGGGAAGACATCATACGGCGGCTGTTGCGCGGGCAACGAAGCGACCACGGCGAGGAAAAGGAGGGCAAAGGAACGCATGGGATCGGAGCAAGAGTCACGGGGGCGGAAAAGTTGCAAGCCAGTGCGGTTCGAAAAATATCGTGGCCGCTTTTTGGTGAACCGCTCACAGCCAGATGAGAAACCGCACCTTGCGGTCACGCGAAGGCTTGTTCCATCACGCAGATCACGTCTCAATCACCAGTCCCGCCATGAAATCCCTCCTCACCTTTCTCGTCTCGTCATTCTGCATCCTGCATTCCGCATTTGCGGCGCAGCCAAACATCGTCCTGCTCATGGGCGACGATCACGGCTGGGAGGAGACCGGCTACAACAAGCACCCGCACGTGAAGACGCCGGTGCTCGATGACATGGCCGCCACCGGTTTTCGCTTCGAGAATTTCTACGCCGCGCATCCGAGCTGTTCGCCGACGCGGGCCAGCTTCATGACCGGACGCCATCCGAATCGCATGGGCACCTTTGCTCCCGGTTTTTCGTTTCGCCCGGAGGAAATCACCATCGCGCAGATTCTCGGCAAGGCCGGCTATCGCTGCGCACATTTTGGAAAATGGCACCTCGGTCCCGTGAAGGCTGCGTCGCCGACCAGTCCCGGTGCGATGGGATTTCACGAGTGGCTCTCGCACGACAATTTCTTCGAGATGAACCCATCGCTCTCGCGCAATGGCGGGCCGCCCGAGGTCATGAAAGGCGAGGGCTCCGAGGTCGTCGTGCAGGAGGCGATCCGTTTCATCGATCGCGCAAAGCAGGACGGCAAACCGTTCTTCACCGTCGTGTGGTTTGGCTCGCCGCACGAACCTTACAGTGGACTCCCCGCCGACCTCGCGCTCTACGACGATCTGCCGGCGAAGTATTCGACAAAGAAGGTGAAGCTCACCTCGAACGAAACCGGCGGCCCGGTCACGCGTCCGCAGGGAGAAGTGCTGCGCGAACGCTACGCCGAAATCACCGCGATGGATCGCGCGATCGGCATGCTGAGAAAACACCTCGCCGCGCAGGGACTGCGACAAGACACGCTGCTCTTTTACTGCGGCGACAATGGCACCTCCGCCGATGGCTCTCTCGATTCGCCGCACCCGCATCGCGGCGTGAAAGGCCAGGTGTACGAAGGCGGCACGATGGTCCCCGGCCTCATCGAATGGCCCGCGCGCATCCCGCAGCCGCGCAGCACCACCGTGCGCGCCACGACCACCGACCTGCTGCCCACGCTCTGCGCGATCACCGGGCAGCCGCTGCCCGCGCGTCCGATTGACGGGATCGATTTCACCCCCGTGCTCGATGGGAAAATGACCGCGCGCCCGAAGCCGCTCTACTTTTGGGAATTCACCGGCGGCAAATCCAAGGCCGAGCCCTATATTGATCGCGAGCTGCAAAAGGGCACCACGCCCCTCGTGAAAACCATGGGCGGAAAGGCCACGCGCGACTTCACGAACTTCCGCCACACCACGATCACCGACGACGACTACCTCGGCCCGCGCGCGATCATTGATGGCGACTTCAAGCTCGTCATCCACGACCCGAAGAACGGCGAGCCGAAAAAGGAACTCTTCGATCTCAAGGCCGATCCCGCGGAGAAAAACAACGTGATCGAAAAGCAGTCCGCCATCGCCGACAAACTGCAAACCCAGCTCCGCGAATGGCAGCAGTCCGTGCTGCAAAGCCTCACGGGCGCGGATTACCAGCGCCAGAACGCACAGGAAAAGAAGTGATCTGAAAGGCCGACCGAATGTCCGATTTTGCGCACCTCGCGGTGTCTTACTGCCCATCCCATCCCCCAATGAAACTCATCCCTCAGCTTCTCGCCGTCCTGCTCGCCAGCCTCTGTGTCCATCGTGCCTCTGCGGTTGAATCCAAGCCCAATATCGTCGTCATCCTCGCCGATGATCTCGGCTACGGCGACGTGCAGTGCTACAATCCCCAGCGCGGCAAAATCCCCACGCCAAACATTGACCGGCTCGCCTCGCAGGGGATGCGTTTCACCGATGGGCACTCGTCGTCCGGCGTGTGCTCGCCGTCGCGCTACACGCTGCTCACGGGGCGCTATCACTGGCGCACGAAGTTGCAGAGTGGGATCGTCGGCGTGTTCAAGGAACCGCTCATCGCGCCGGATCGCCTGACCATCGCGAGCCTCGCGAAGCAGCACGGCTATCGCACGGCGGCGATTGGCAAATGGCACCTCGGCTGGGACTGGCCGATCGCGCCGGAGCAGCGGCAGCTTTTCCAGGCACCGAAAAAAGCCGGCAAGGACGACGAGGCTCCGCCCGCGGGTGCGAAGTTTGCCGCCACGCCGGAGCAGCTCGCCGCGTGGCGCGACGTTTTTTCCAAGCCCATCGCGGGCGGCCCGACCACGCGTGGCTTCGACACTTACTTCGGCACCGACGTGCCGAACTGGCCACCGTATTGTTTCATCGAAAATGATCGCACGCTCGGCATCCCGAGCGAATTTCTGCCCGCGGCGAATTTCAGAGGCAATCTCGCCAGCCTGCCCGGCCCCGCGCTGAAGGATTGGAAGCTCGAGGACATCCTCCCGACGCTCGGAGATCGCGCGGCAGCATTCATCGCCGACGCCGCGAAAAAGCCCGAGCCCTTCCTGCTCTACATGCCGCTCACCGCGCCGCACACGCCGCTTGCGGTGACCGCCGAGTGGCGCGGCAAAAGCAGCCTGAACACGTATGCCGACTTCGTGATGGAGACCGACGCCACCGTGGGCCGCGTGCTCGATGCCTTGGAGAAAAGCGGCGCGGCGGATCACACGCTCGTCCTTTTCACCAGCGACAACGGCTGTGCGCCCTACATCGGCGCGGCGGAATTGGAGAAGATGGGCCACTTTCCCAGCGGCCCGTTGCGCGGCTACAAGGCCGACGCATGGGAGGGCGGACACCGCGTGCCCTTCATCGCGCGCTGGCCCGGCACCGTGAAGCCGGGCAGCACCTGCGCGCAGCTCGTGTTGCACGCCGACTTCATCGCCACCATCGCCGACATCCTCGGCGCGAAGCTGCCCGCGACCGCGGGCGAGGACAGCTTCAGCCTCCTGCCGCTGCTCAAGGGCGACGACAAACCCGTGCGCGAACAATCCGTGAACTGCTCATCGGGCGGCCTGCCCAGCGTGCGTTCCGGCCCGTGGAAATTCATCCCCGGCCCCGGCTCCGGCGGCTGGGGCAAAGGCGGCGATCAAAGCCAGTCCGTGCAACTCTACAATCTCGCCGAAGACATCGGCGAAACGAAGAACCTCGCCGCCGCGCAGCCCGAGCGCGTTGAGAAAATGAAGGCGCTGCTCGAAAAGCTCATCACCGATGGCCGCAGCACACCGGGCGCAGCGCAGAGGAACGATGTCGAAGTGCGCCGCTATCCCGTGACTCCCGGCGCAACGAGATAGTCGGCCAGCGCCTTCGACGGGGCGAGCACATCGTCCAGCGGCTCCGCGCTCGGCCTCACGCTCGCCGAAGTGGACCTCTACCTGAACTCCATCTGTCAGACCGCCGACTGCTTCGCGCTCGCCGCGCCGCAACCGCCGCGCCTTCCCGATTCCGACGACGAACCGCTGCTCCAGCTCGCCGAGGCTTCGGGCGCGCGACTCATCACCACGCACAATCTCCGCCACGTTCGCGCAGCCGCGGCGCATGGCATCACCGTCTTGCCACCGCGCGAGTTTTTGCGCGCGGCACGTTCTTCCACGCTGAGGCCGAGCAATGGCAGCGCGACGGCGGCGCGCAGCGAACTGGGAGGATTTCGACCGCATCATGGCCCGCGTCCCGGACGCGCCGCCGTTGCCGGGGGATGAACGATAGGAGTTTATCTTTCACTGCGTAAGCGCGCATGATGCGGCTTCCTGCCGGCGTTTCATTTGGACATGGTAAACCGATGATTCGCAAAATCCCAAAAATCCGAAACGTCGGGCAGCTAATGGATGCCACGGAAAACGCGGCCGTTGATTTGGCGCAAGTGACGGCGATTTACCCGGACAACGGGCGAGGCAAGTGAATGCTCTCGGCAGTTCCGCGCGCTTGCGGCAGTAACAAGACCACGAGATGCATTTCGTAACCAAAGCCAGACTTGATCACGCGAATTACGATGTGACAGGCGAACTCGCAGCGCATGGATTTTACGACCGCCTCGTTCAGGCTGTGGATACCTATCTGGTTCCATTCGGTTTCGCGCACGGGTGGCAGTGGTATGGCTCCACAGGCGACATCAGCATTCCCCGCGTCTCGCTTTCGCGGCTCTCTCATGTCTGGAGCGGAGGCTACACGTCATTGCGCGATGTGCTGCGCCATGAGTTCGCCCATGCAATCGCCGACACCCGTCGCGGCCTGTTCCGATCCACTTTCTTTTCCGATTCATTCGGTGCGGCGCATCACTGGGATTTTGAATGGGAGTATGACCCGGAACACCACGTCAGCGAGTACGCGGCTACAGCGCCCGCCGAAGATTTTGCGGAGACGTTCATGCTTTACCTCCGTCACAACGGCGTGCTCCCCGTGCGCTTGGAAACGCGGACGATCAAGCAGAAGTGGAGATTCATCCAGCGCCTATCTCAAGCCGTGATGAAAGGAATTCGAAAATGGTGAAGGCTGTTTCCGAACGGGCGTGAGCTAATGTAAGCTTCCCCGTCACCAGGACAATTCAGAAGTAGAGGAAGGGGCTGGTGGGCGTTGGTTTTTGGTTTGTTGTTGGCTGAAGATTCTTGGCGGGAGGTTGCCGAGGGAATCGTCTGGGCGTTCCTCGTTGTAGGCGGTCATGCAGTCGTGGATGATGTCGCGGACTTGGGAGAGGGAGTGGAAGATGTGGGCATCGAGGACTTCGTGTAAGCGTCCGCCGGAGCGCCGATTGACAGAGTTTTGCTGCGGCTCTGATGCGGGAGCGCAGATGTCAGAGATCGATGGGCTATGACCTCTATGCTGTGGCGCGCAGAACGACTTG
>JBDSAR010000592.1:0-2690 GCA_039922035.1 Chthoniobacteraceae bacterium | reverse complement strand
GCGAACATGCGCGCGCGCTGCTCGCGATCGGCGACGAGGTGCATGTGCGCGCACGGGACGAACTCCATGCTCCGTCCGCCGGAGTGCATGTCGATCACCACGTCGCTCAGCGGGAAGAGCACAGCCGTGAGGAAGTGTGCGATCTGGCTCGTGACCGCGCCCTCGGACTGGCCGGGAAACGCGCGGTTCATGTTCATGCCGTCGAGCGGCGACAGTCGCGTGGCGGCGCGCGCAGCGGGAAAATTGAGTGAGGGGATGAGGATGATGCGCCCGTTCACCATCGCGGGTGTCAGTTCACGCGCGAGTTTCATCGCGGCGATCTGGCCCTGGTATTCGTCGCCGTGGTTGCCGCCGAGCACGAGCACCGTCGGGCCTTTGCCGCGCGCGACGATGGTGATTGGCACCATCACATTTGCCCAGCCGCCGAGGTTGTGGGAGTAGGGCACTTGCAGGAAGCCCTGCTGTTTGCCGGGTCGGTCGGAATCAAGCGTCGTGTGAATCATGGTTTGAACTTGGGAGCAAAGATCTCACTTCTTCTTTGGCAGCGCCCGCGTCGCGCCGCCGCTGATGCCGCCATCCACGAGGAGCGTCTGGGCGGTGACGTAACGGCTTTCTTCGGAGGTCAGAAAAAGCAGGGGCCCGTCGAGATCATCCATCGCGCCGGGGCGCTTCAGGGGAATGCGGTCGCTGAGATATTCCACCCACTCCGCACTTTCATACATCACGGCATTCTGCGCGGTCTTGAACCATCCGGGCGCGAGCACGTTCACGGTGATGCCATGGACGCCCCAGTCATCGGCGAGACTCATCGCCATCTGCTTCACGCCGCCGCGGCTGGCACCGTAGGGTGCGAGCCCGGCGTAGCCCGCGACGCACGTGACCGACCCGATCAAAATGATGCGCCCGTAGCGCGCGGGGATCATCAGTTCCTTCGCCGCCTGCTGGGCGAGGAAAAAGGAGCCGCGCAGGTTGGTATCGAGGATGAGATTCCAATCGTCCCAGGTCACGTCCACCGAGGGCTTGCGAACGTTGCAGCCCGCATTGCAGACGAGGATATCCAGTTTCCCGAAATGTCGTTTGGCCGCCTGCACGGCGGCGACGATGCTGTCGAGCGAACGCACATCGAGTTCCAGTGGCAGACATTTGCGGCCCATGTCCTCGACGCGTCGGCGGACGTCGTCGAGCGAGGCGAGTGTGCGGCTGGTCAGGACGACGTCGGCGCCAGCCTTTGCCAGCGTGAGCGCGAAACGCTCGCCGAGTCCCCGTGAAGTGCCGGAGACAAACGCAATGCGTGAGGAGAAATCGAAGAGGGAAGACATGGTCAAATGGCAGGGTTGGATTGCAAAACAGCAGGCCGCGTCACATTCGGGAGCCGCCCCGCATCTGGGCGCTGAGTGGAATGGAGCGCGCGCCGATCACGCGAGGATTTGCTTCACGATATTGCCTTCCACGTCGGTGAGGCGGAAGTCGCGCCCTGAGTAACGATACGTGAGCCGCTCGTGATCGAGGCCCATGAGGTGCAGGATCGTGGCGTGGAGATCGTGCACGCTCACGGGATGCTCCACCGCCGCGAAGCCGAACTCGTCCGTGCTTCCATGCACCGTGCCGCCCTTCACGCCGCCGCCGGCCATCCAGACGCTGAAGCCGTAGTGATTGTGATCGCGGCCCAGCTTGGCGACGCCGCCGCTCAGTTCCACCGTCGGCGTGCGGCCGAACTCGCCGCCCCAAATGACGAGCGTGTCTTCCAGCATCCCGCGCTGCTTGAGATCGCCGAGCAGCGCGGCGATGGGCTGATCGATTTCCGCGGAGAGCTTGCGGTGACCTTCCTCGATTTTCTCGTGATTGTCCCACGGCTGCCCCGCGCCATGCCAGAGCTGCACGAAGCGCACGCCGCGCTCGACGAGCCGACGCGCGATGAGCGTCTGCCGCCCATGCACGCCGCTGCCGTAGGTGTCGCGGATGTGCTGCGGCTCGCGCGAGATGTCGAAGGCGTCCGCCGCCTCGGTCTGCATGCGGAACGCGAGTTCGAAGGATTCGATGCGCGCGTCGAGCCGCGGATCGAGGCGTTCACGGCGATGCGCCTGATTCAGCGTCCGCAACAGATCGAGTTGCCGTCGCTGCGCATCCGGCGTGGCGTGCGGGCTGCGGATGTTTTCAATCAGGCGATCCACCGCGGTGTGTTGCGAATCCACATACGTGCCCTGCATCGCTCCGGGCAGGAAAGCCGACTGCCAGTTCTCCGCACCCTTGGTGGGAGAGCCGCCGGGACACATCGCGACGAAGCCGGGCAGGTTTTGATTCTCGCTCCCGAGCCCATACATCAGCCACGAGCCGAGGCTCGGGCGCGTCTGGATCGAGTCGCCGCAATTCATCAGCATGAGCGACGGCTCGTGGTTTGGCACCTGCGCCTGCATCGAACGGATGACAGCGATGTCGTCCATGTGCTGCGCCGTCTTCGCGAAAAGCTCGCTCACCTCGATGCCGCTGCGTCCGTAGCGCTCGAATTTGAACGGCGAGGGAAACGCCGCGCCCGTCTTGCGCTCGGTGAGCAAGGTCTGCGGCAGCGGCTTGCCAGCATACTTCAGCAGCGCGGGCTTCGGATCGAAGGTGTCCACGTGCGACGGCCCGCCATTCAGGAAAAAGTGGATCACGCGTTTCGCCTTCGGCGCAAAGTGCGGGATGTGCGGCGC
>JBDSAR010000591.1:0-5683 GCA_039922035.1 Chthoniobacteraceae bacterium | reverse complement strand
GCGGCGCAGATCCTCGGTGACGATGCACACCTCGAAGATGGCTGAGCGCCCGCGGTAGCCGGTGTGGCGGCACGTATCGCAGCCGGTGCCGCGGTAGAGCTTCGTGCCGGGCGGGGTGGTGAATTCGTTGGCTCGGAGGTAGTCGGGATCGTAGGTGGCCTCGGCCCGGCAGTCCGGGCAGATGACGCGGACGAGGCGCTGTGCGAGGAAGCAGCGCACGACGCTCGCGAGCAGGAAGGGCTCGATGCCCATGTCGAGCAGACGCGTGATGCCGCTCACCGCGTCGTTCGTGTGCAGCGTGGAAAAGACGAGATGGCCCGTCATCGCGGCGCGGATCGAGATTTCGCTCGTCTCAAAATCACGGATTTCCCCGACCATGACGATGTTCGGATCCTGACGGAGAATTGCACGCAGCCCGCTCGCGAACGTGAGGCCGATTTCGGATTTCACATCAATCTGCGAGATGCCGGGGAGCCGGTATTCGACGGGTTCCTCGACGGTGATGATGCGGCGCGAGGGCTGGTTGATCGAGGAAAGGAACGAGTAGAGCGTGGTGCTTTTTCCCGAACCAGTCGGGCCGGTGACGAGGATGATCCCGTTCGGCAGCGTGATCATTTTTTTCATCTCGGCCATCTGCCGCGCGCCCATGTCGAGGCGATCCAGGCCGAAGGTGAGCGTCTCCGTGCGCGAGAGCAGACGCAGCGAGATGCTCTCGCCATTCACCGTGGGGATCGTGGAGACGCGCACGTCAATCGAGCCGGCGACGGTGGTGAGATTGATCCGGCCATCCTGCGGCAGACGGCGCTCGGCGATGTCCATGTGGGCCATCACTTTCAAACGCGAGATAATGGCGCTCTGGAGCACGCGGAGCTGCGGGGGGACGGCGATCTCGTGCAGGATGCCGTCCACACGGTAGCGGATGCGGAGATCGTTTTCGAGCGGCTCGACGTGGATGTCGGTGGCGCGCTCGGTGATCGCCTCGCGGATGATCTGGTTGACGAACTTGACCACGCTCGCCTCGGGATCGTCGTTCGTGATGTCGAGCGCGCTGTCCTGTTCCAGCGTCTCGAAGGCCCGGTTGTTCTTGAGGATTTCCTCGAAGACATCCGCGCCGACGCCGTAAGCCATGCGCAGCGCGCGGAGGAGCTGGCTGCGCGGCGTGAGCTGCCACAGCACTTTTTTTCCGGGGAGCTGCTGCTGCGCGAGGCGGCGTGCGGTCTGGTTAAAGACATCGTACGTCGCGAGCGTGACGGTGTCCGCGTCCGGCGCGGCGACGGGGAGGATGTGGTGCTTGAAGACGAAGCGGCCCGGCAAAAGCTGAAGCAGGGGACGCTCGATTTTCGCCGCATCAATCGGCGCGACGGGCGTGCGGAAAATCTTCCCAAGCTCGGCGGTGAGACGCGCCTCGTCGGCCTTGCCGGAATTCAGCACCTCGACGGTCCACGTGCCGCCGGAGGGGGGCTTGAGTGCGAGGAGTTCGGCGGCGTCGGCCTCGTTGACGCCGCTGGCGAGCAGGGCGTCGAGGAGTGCGCGGAGCTGGCTCATCGTTTGCGGACGCTGTTCACGGGTTCGTCGCGCAGCTTGGGCGTGGAACCGCGCAGCGAAGCCGACTTCTCCGGCTTCACGCGCTCGCGGATGTTCGGGGGCATGATCGCGGCCTCGAGATCCGGCGGGATATTGAAGGCCTCGTAGGTCTTTTCACGCAGACGCGCGGATTCATTCGGAGCGAGCGTGACGACGGGCCGCATGATGATGATGAGCTCGTTGCGGATCTTCGCCTTGGTATGCTTGCCGAAGAGCGGGCCGAGAATCGGGATGTTCACGAGCCTGGGCAGGCCGCTTCTGGCGGTGTCCATGCTCTCCTTGATGAGGCCGCCGAGGATGAGCGTGCCGTTGTTCGGCACGGTGACGTAGGTCTTGAGCGCGCGCCGTGCGATGTTCGGGATGTCGTTGTTGTCAATGCGCGTGGTGCCCGAGCGCTCGGAGATGTTCTGCACGATCTCGAGCGAGACGTCCTTGTCGCTGTTGATGAGCGGCAGCACCTCGAGCCGGAGTTCGATTGGCTTGAACTGCACCGAGGTATTCGAGGCAAGGTTGTTGTTGTTCGCCGTCGTGGTGCCGTTGAACTGGCTCTGGATGCTGGTCGGCACCGGAACTTCCTCACCGGAGGTGATGAGCGCGCGCTTGTTGTTGCTCGTAAAAATGCTCGGGCGGGTGATGACGCGGAAGCGGTCCGAGCTTTCGAGCGCCTTGAGCGCGACGTCGAAGGCGTTGCCTGAGGCGATGATCCCGGCGATGCCGCCCGCGCCTCCGGCGAGTGCCTTGTTGATCGCGCTTTGACTGGTGAAATTGCTCAGGTTCAGGAAGGACTGGCCACTGCTGTCGAAGCCGACCACGGAGCTGCCTGTCGTCGTGGTCGTCGTGGTGCCGGTCGTAGTACCGGTGGTTCCGGTAGTGGTGCCGGTGGTGGTGCCAGTCGTGCTGCCCGTGGTGCTCGCGAGGATGCCTCCGTTGCGCAGGATGTATTCGATTCCGAGCTCTTCGTTCTTGGAGAGCTTCAGCTCTCCGATGATGCAGTGAATCATCACCTGCGCCTGCGGCACATCGAGCTTGTCGAGCAGCGCGAAGATTTTGTCGGTGATGTCCTTCGGGCCGACGACGATGATGCTGTTGGCGCGCTTGTCGGCGATGATGGTACTCTTGCCGACCTGTCTCGTTTCCGGCTGCGTGTCACGCTCGGCTGTCGAGAGTGACTCGCCGATCCCGGAGGATCCTCCTCCTCCGGAACCGCCGAGCTGGCTGTTGGAACTCTGGCTGCCCAAGGTGTTCTGATTGGTGTTCCGGGTCGTGCCCTGCTGCGTCTGGGCGCGCGGAGCATTCGGAGCGGCGGCGGAGCCGCCGCCGGAGCCGCCGGATTTGTCACCCGGATCGGCGACTGCCGAGACGACCGCCTCCATCACTTCCTCGACCGGCCGGAAACGCAGCGGGCGCACGGCGGGTTCCGCGAGCGGGACCTGAGAGTCGTATTCTTTAACGAGCGCGCGGATGAGTTTCATGTTTACGGGACGCGAGACGACATGCAGGCGGTTCGTGCGCTTGTCGGCGGTGATGCGCACTTTTCCGACGACGAAGCTGTCCTCCGTCGGCCCGATGCCCGTCGCGCTGCCGTTGATCTGGATGGAGAGATTCCCATCGGTCACCGGGGCGCCGGGCGGCAGCGGCGAGCCAGTGATGTCCGTGGTCGCGCGCGCGACTCTCGCCTGCGGTGCGGCACCGGGAAATCCCGGGGTCTGCTGCGACTGCTGCTTCTCGAAAAGTTTCTCCAGATAGCCTGCGATCTCCTCGGCCTGCGCGTGCTCGAGGGTGATGAATTCGCTGATGACTTCCGCCGGTTCGACATCAATCGCCCTCACGATGCGGATGAGCGTGCGGATGATGCTCGTGTTTTCCGTGACGAGGAGCGACTGCGCCTTCGGCAGTGGCGTGACACTCGATGTGCCGCCCTGCGACGGCACGAGGATGCCGTTCTGGATGACGGCCGCGAGCTCGGTCGGGTCCGCATGGCTGAGCTTGAAAAGGAACATCACGGTCTGCTCGCCGGCCGGCAGCAATTCCTCGCGATCCACGAACGGGACACCGACGGATTTCGGGCTCGGCGTCGCACCGGTGACTTTCCAGATGTTCGGCTCCTCGGTGGGCAGAATGTTGAAGCCATTCATCAGCAGCGTCATCTCGATGATTTTCACCGCCTGCGACTGCGGGACCTGGCCGGAGATGGAGATGCGGATCGGTCCGGTGAGCTGGGTGTTGTAGATGAGATGCCGCCCCGTCCACCTCTCGTAGTGGCCGAGCACTTCCTTCACGTCCAGATCCAGCATCAACAGCGGGACGGACGGCTCGCTGCCGGGGACGCCTGGCGCGAGGCCAGGCTGAGCCATCGCAGGCACCGGCGGAAAAGCTGACGGAGCGGTGGGCATCGCAGGGGCGGACACCTGCGGGGGATTGACCGGGGGAGGCACCTGCGCCGCCAACGGGATGGCGAAGAGCAGGCTCGTGAGGAGGAGAAGGGATCGGAGCGACACGGGGGACATTTAGACCGGTGCGGGGCATCGGTCAATCCATGCCTGCCGAGGGCAGTGGCTCAGTTTGAAATCTGGAGTCTGTGTCTTGCTCTTGCTCCTGCTCTCTTTGCCTCGGTTTTTGAGAGCAGGAGCAAGAGCAAGACACAGAGAAAGATTCGGCTGGCCCTCAAATCCAGCCACCGCCGCCCCGGCCGATGCAATCCGCGCGCAGCCATGCACAATCCCTGTGTTGCCTCGCGTGCTGCGATCCTGCATTTTCACCGCACCATGAACCCCTACGTGTGTCGCGTCATGTCCACCATCTGCTTCCTCGCCGGGATGATCTCCATCCTCGCCTCCATCGCCGTCTGGTGGTTCCTTGACCGCAATACACCCGAGGCCGCCGCCCATGCCGAGCGCTTCGGCATCTTCATCGGCCTGTGGGCTCCCACGCTGCTCATCCTCTCGAACCGCTTCGACCGCTACGCCGACAAGGCCCGCCCGCTGCCCGGACTCGATGTGAAGCTCGACCGGCTCCCGGATGAGCTTCCCGAGGAGGGATACTAGCCGCGCCTTTGGCGACGGTGTGGAAAATCCGGATTTCCCGGACGTGCTGACTGCGCTTTCCCGGCGCACGCACCGGTTGCGGAAGAGGGGACGAGTCTGATCAGGATTACGATTGAGAAGCCGACGTGACACTCCGCGAAAATCTCCCTCAGTCCGCGATTCCCTCCGGGTCTTCTTCGGTGCAGCTTTACCCATTCGATCTTCATTGCCCCATGGACCCACTCTTTGAATCTCAGCTTCTCCAGACGCGCCGCCAGTTCTTCAGCGGCGTGGGACTCCGCTTCGGCGGCCTCGCGCTCGCGTGCCTGATGGGTGATCGCGCGAACGCAGCGACTGGCCGCGTGCATCCGCCGCTGCCGGGCTTCCCGCATTTTGCACCGAAGGCGAAATCGATCATCTACCTGCACATGAACGGCGCGCCGTCGCAGCTCGACCTGTGGGACTACAAGCCGGGGCTGAAGGAGCAGTTCGACAAGGATCTGCCGGACTCGATCCGCATGGGCCAGCGCATCACCACGATGACGAGCGGGCAGGCGCGGCTGCCCGTCGCGCCGAGCATGTTTAATTTTTCGCAGCACGGAAAATGCGGCCGCTGGGTGAGCGAACTCATCCCGCACATGGCGAAAGTCGTGGACGAGATCGCGCTGATCAAAACCGTCCACACGAACGCCATCAACCACGACCCGGCCTGCACTTTCGTGATGACCGGCAGCGAAGTTCCCGGCAAGGCGAGCCTCGGCTCGTGGCTCGCGTACGGCCTCGGCAGCGAGAACAACGACCTGCCCGCATTCGTTGTGCTCACACCCACGTGGTCGAGCAAGGCGAACGCGCAGGCGCTCTTCACGCGCATGTGGAACAGCGGCTTCCTCTCGGGAAAATACACCGGCGTCGCGCTGCGCAGCACGGGCGATCCGGTGCTCTACATCCAGAATCCCGACGGCGTCTCCAGCGGCGCGCGGCGCAATATGCTCGACGCACTCGCGAAGCTGAACCAGCGCGGCTTCGAGCGCATGGGCGACCCGGAAATCCAGACGCGCATCGCGCAATACGAGATG
>JBDSAR010000590.1:0-1574 GCA_039922035.1 Chthoniobacteraceae bacterium | reverse complement strand
GCGAAGGTTCACACGCTTTTTCCGAAGGCCGAGATCCGCTACATCGAGATCACGAGCAGTCCGTCGCGGTGGGCGCAGCGAGACAAGGTGATCGAGGCGAACCGGCAGATCCGCGCATTTTGCGAGGCGACGACGGGCGTGAAATTCATCGCGGTGCGGGAAAAGTTTTTCGGCTCGAATGGCGAGCCGCGTGAAGAGCTGTTCGAGGCGGACCGGCTGCATCCGAATGCGGACGGCTACAAAATTCTCGCCGACGCGATCCGCCCGCTGCTGCCTGCAAAGTGACGCGCGCGGTTTTCTTCGACGCAGCGGGCACGCTGTTCCATCTCCCGCGCGGCGCGGGCTGGCACTACCGCGATGTGGCGTTGCGCCACGGCGCGGTCCTCGATGAGGCGGATCTGAATCGCGCGTTCCGACGCGCATGGAAGGACGCGGCTGCTCCGCACGAGACGGAGGGCGCGAGGCCGGACGATGATCGCGACTGGTGGCGTGCGCTCGTCGAGCGGGTGCTCGATGAATGTGGCAATCCGGCGATGCCCGATCGCGATGCGTATTTTGCCGAGCTGTGGTGCGAGTTCACTCGGTCCGGTGTGTGGAAGCTTTTTCCCGAGACGCTGGAAGTTCTGTCTGCGCTCAAGGGCCGCGTTTGGCTCGGCGTCGTGTCGAACTTCGACAGTCGCCTGCGTGCGATCCTCTCGGAACTTGGAATCGCGGAGTTCTTCGACGACGTCGTAATTTCGAGCGAGATCGGCGCGGACAAGCCGTCGGCCAGAATTTTTTTCTCAGCGCTCACGCGAGCGGGAGTCCGTGCTGCGGATGCGCTGCATGTCGGAGACGATCCGGAGGCGGACTGGCACGGCGCGGAGCGTGCGGGGCTGCGCGCCTTCCGTCTGCAGCGCCCTGCGAATTCGCTCCGCGGCGTGCTGGACCTACTTTGAATTCAGTCGCCTGAGCGGCTCGGCGAGGAAGGTGATCAGACGCTCGGCCATGAGCTTGTGGCCGGCGGCATTCGGGTGAATGCGTTCGCCGAAAAGTGATTTGTTTGCGGGCCAAGAAGACTCGGTGAGTTCCGTGATTTCGAGCGTCGGGATCTTTTTTGCGAGCGCCTCGTCACGGAGTCGCGCGCGGTAGCGCGTCATGCGTTCAGCCTCGGCAGGATCGGCTGCGGCATCGGGCTGCGAGGGATCGATGCCCGGCGTATTCGGATCGCGATAGACGGGCAGAAGAATGCCGAACCACGCATTCCGCTCGGCGCACAAGCGGTTCATCTCGGCGAAGTGCGCGACATATTCCTCCTCGGAAGAACGCGGCTCGGGCTTCGCGGTGCCCGTGACTGCGCCCAAGCGCCCCTGCGCGGATTCCGCGATGCCCAGCAGAAGCTGGCTGTGGCTGATGAGCCCGCGGACGAAAACCTGCGAGTCTGCCGTGGGCATGGTCGTGCGGTCGGGCAGGCCGGCGGCGCGGACGTCGTTCCAGCCGAAGCACGCGAGCACGATGTCGGGCGCGAGCGATGCGATGTCGCGCTGCAGCCACGCGAGGCCCTGGCCGCTCGTGTAGCCGGGGCAGGCGAGGGG
>JBDSAR010000589.1:0-12713 GCA_039922035.1 Chthoniobacteraceae bacterium | reverse complement strand
CTGCGCAGCGACTCCCATTTTCCAAAGCAGCGTCGCGTAATCCTCCGGCACCGCGCCACGCGACACGACGAGCGCATCGCAGGCAAATTCGCGTTCGAGCGCAAGATGCCGGTGCAGCATCCAGACGAAGGGATTGAACCAATGCACCGAGCACGCGATCTGGCCGAGCGCGTGCGTCCACAGATCGCCGCGGCGGAAATGCCCGAGTTCGTGCAACAGCACGAGGCGGCGCTGCGCATGGGTCCACTGCGCGGCTTCGTCCGGCAGCAGCACCGTCCGGCGAAAAAGTCCCGTCGCACTCGGCACAAAGCCCGACCCGGCGAACATCAGCCGCACTTTGCCGCTGAGCCCGAGCGTCTGCCGACACTCGTCGAGGAGCCTGCGCCACGGGCGGCCGCGCACCACGCGCGACTTTCGCACAATCTGTGTGACGGCGATCGCACCCGCGGCATTCCTGGCGAGGAGCAGCAGCGCGACCACCGCAAAGATCCGCACCAGCCAAGGCGCAATCCAATCGCCCGCGGACGCCACCCATCGCCCGATGAGTTCCGGCGCTTTCATCTCAAAGCTCGGCAGCGGATGCACCAGCCCCGCGCCGAGCGCGATCAGCACGGCGAACGCGACCACCGGGACGATCTGGCGGACACGCACGCGCCATCCCGCAGGGCAGAGCAGCACGCACGCTGCGGCCGCACCGGCCACGGTGATGCTGCGGAAAAGCCAGTCCTGGAACGCCGGGAGATTCATTTCCTTTTCCGCTGATCGAGCAGTTTCCGGATCCGTGCGAGTTCGTCCGAATCCACATCCTTCGGATCGAGGAGACTGGCAACGAGGTCCGCGGGGCTGTTGTTGAAAAACGTGGAGAGCAGCCTTCGCAGCGCGCTCTTCCCCGCCTTCTCCTGCGAGGCGAGCGGCTCGTACACGTAGCGCTTGCCGTCGCGCTCGTGCTTCAGATGGCCCTTGTTCACCAGCACCGCGAGGAGCGCGCGCACGGCGGAATAGCTCGGCGCATCCGGCAGCGCCTCGTGAATCTCCGTCGCCGATGCACGCCCTGCGCGCCAGATCACATCCATGATCTGCCGCTCGCGTCGGGAAAGAGGATCGTGCTCGTGATTGCCTGCGGTCACGGAGGCGAAAATGGGCGGGCACCGCCCGTTGGTCAACTCAAATGCTGGTTTTTTAGCAAAAAGAACTTGCCAGCCGATCCACGTTCTGCTGGTTTTTTAGCACATGAAGCACCCCCTCTCCCTCACTGTTGCTGCCGCCCTCGCCTGCTCCGGCTGCTCGTCCTACGTGAACTCCCCCGCCGTCGCCCGCGCACGCGATGCGAAGCGCGCGGAGTTTTCCGACCCGCTCATCGCCCGCGCCACGAATGCAAGACCGACGATGCAGTTCCCCGCCACCATCGCCATTGCCCCGAATGATCAGGGCGTGCGCGAACACGTCCGCGCGCTCTCGGCGCTCGGAAAGATTGATGCGCTCATTTCGCTCCCGCAACTCGCGCGCACGACCATCATCAGCCCCGCGATCATCGGCGAGACGGACCGCGAGCATCGCATTTCTGCAGATCTGCGCCTGCGCGAGGCGGCGGCAAAGCTGCACGCGGACGCCGTGCTCATCATCGCGACCGAGACGCAGGCGACCGATGGCAGCATCGTCGCGCCGCTCACCGGGCTGTCGCTCGGACTCCTGCCGAACAAACGCTACGAGCTGATCTCCACGGCATTCGCCGCCCTCGTGGACACACGCACCGGATACATCTACGGCACGGATGAAAAGAGCCGCGCCAAGTCGGGCCTCACGATGGCGTGGGGCAGCGACGATGTGATCCGCCGCGCGCGCTCAAAGGTCGAACGCGACGCGATGGAAAAACTCTTTGCAGACTTCCCCGCGTTCTGGCGCGGTGTCGTGGCCACCCACCACCGATGAACCCCACCCGCGCCGCCCTCCTGCTCGCCGCCACCATCCTCACCGGTTGCGCGACGCAGACGAAGCGCCCCCCGAGCGATGCGCGGCGTGCCGAAGCCACGCCGGCGCAGGAGCGTCCGGGTCTCGGCACCTCCTGGGGCGAGCAGCGTGAATCCTGGGTGGAGCCCGCGCCATTTTTCAGAGCCGCCGCGATGCACCCCGCATCCCAGACGCGCATCTACTACAACGACCGCGAAGGCGCGACCGCCATGCTCGCATTCCTGGGCGGTGAGCCGAAGCGCTGCGACGGATTGCAGCCCGTGCCCGGCGGATTGCTGCGCCTCGGCCTGCGCAACGGTGCCGGCGAGTGGCTCGAATGCCACGAGTCGCGCGGCCGCCGCATCGCCGGCTGCGAGCGCGGCGCACGCTACGAGATCGTGCTGAAAAACGACGCACGCCGCCCATTGGAAGCCGTGGTGAGCGTGGACGGCCTTGATGTCATGGACGGAAAATCCGGATCACTGAAAAAGCGCGGCTACATCCTCGCGCCATTCGAGACGCTCGCCATCGAAGGATTCCGCACCAGCGCATCCACCGTTGCCGCATTCCGTCTCGGAGGAATGTTCGACAGCTATGGCCACCGCCGCCATGGCAACACCGCAAATGCCGGCGTCGTCGGCGTCGCGGTCTTCGAGGAAAAGCGACGCACCACCGCCGCAGATGACGTCGCCCCCAAGGATCACGCGTGGCGGGCCACAGCCGCGCGCCCGGCAAGACAGGCGCATGATTTTTCCTCCCCGCCCGAGGCGTGACGGCGTGCCATTGGGCTTACTCCCACTGAGGCCCGAAGGGTTGCCTCTCCGATCCGGCTCCGCTTTGCGAATGGTGTGAAGCACGAGTTCAGTGGGTGACAGGGTTGTTCGGATGGGCACGCGCCTTGTCCAAAAGGTTCCAAACGGAAGTGACGACACCCAGCCACAGCGGAATCTGAGCCGAAAGGAACTTGTAATAAGTCGGCGTATCGATCGGCCAGGTAGCCACATGATCATGGCTCTCGTGGAACCGTTTGAGCATGGCAATCTTCGCCTCCTCCTGTTTCATTTCGGCATCGCCCAGTTCAAAGTTCCCGCCGATCAGCGACTGTTCGGCCTGCGAAATGCGGAGCGCCAGTTCATCAAGTTGTTTTCGTGCGCGATCCGCCTCCTCCTGCATCACTCGGTGGATGAGGAGCAGCGGCCAGACAAATGCCAGGACGCTCGCGACAATCGTGACTGCAAAGCCGAGCAGAAACCAAGGCTCATACATCCGATAGATCCCCGACGGTGCGGCACTCAGCCAGCGCTCCTGGATGATGAATGCGAGGAAGAAGAACCCAAACACGGCCATGATTTGCGACATGGCGAGCGTCAGGCTTCCCACAGGGCTGAGACCCTGGCACCGATCCGGATGAAACGGATGCAATTCCAGACATTTCTCCTCGGCCAGTCCGCGGATTTCCTGCGCCGTCACCGCGAGCTTCCAAATGGCCACTCCGATCGTGTAGCTGATCAGCACGTCGATCGACACGATCGAAAGATGGATCAGGCAGAACCCGATTGGCCACAGACGCAGGGACGCCCAAGCCGGCAGGGCTTTGAAATAAAACACCACAATGGCCAGCCCAAACACGATGCCGACCGAGTTGCCCAGAGGATGATCCAGGCGGCGCTGGAATCGGCCAAGAATCCCGGTCAACGAGTCTGCCCGGAGGGTCCCGAGCTGCACGAGGCGACGGAACATCTCGGGAAGCTTGCGCCACAGCAGGGACTTGAGCAGCAAGCCCGTTATGAAAAACACGGGGTAAAATCCAAGCTCGATGCCCGGAGGTTTCCCGCCATATGAATACCGCGAGTATGGCAGCAGGTAGAGCGCGAGGCTGGCCGATGGCAGAACCCAATAGAATTGAATGACCCACCTGGCGGGGTTTTGCACGAGCGGGTCTATCGTCACCGCGAGGGCGACGGAGTCGTTTTTTGCTTTGGCGTCGTCGTCACCCATGCGGTCCTAGCTTCCTTTAGAGCGGATCGCTCCTTGTTCGTCACGCAAAGTTCGCCGGAAAGCAACTTCGGCGGCTGCGTGGCAGGCAGCGTGGCGAGGGATTTCCTCGGGCTGTGATGGACAGCGCGGCACCGCAGGTGATAGTCCGAAGCCCGTGCCGGTCGCGCGCCGGGCATCCAAAACATGAGCAGCACCGCCGACGGGGCCCGCACCGCCACACCATTTCGCAAACTTCTTCTCTCGCCCTTCCGCGCGGTGGGCAGGCTGTTTTCACGTGGGTGGCGCAAGCTCGCCGGACGGCCGCGGCCCGCGGAGGATCAGAGCCTTTTTCCCCTCGTGATCCAGGTGCTCGCGGGCTTTTCGAAGAACGAGGGTGAGGTCGTCGAGGAGGAAGTGGACACCGTGCTCGGGCTGCTGCGCCACGGATTCCCCGGCGGCATCTACGAGGACATGCGGCGGCAATTCCGCGAAGCACTCGGTCAGCAGCAGGATCTGAATGCAATGGGCGACCGGCTCGCGCGCGTGCTTTCGCCGGAGCAGAAAATCATCCTCGGCGTGCAGCTCTACGACATCATCGCGCGCTCGGACAAAAGCCAGCAGCAGATGCCCTCGTTCTACGGTTTCATGGAGCGCCTCGGCATGGCCGCGCAGGCGATCGAGATCGTCCATCAGCTCCAGGCGGGCGAAAAGGCGGACCAGAACGTCGCGCCGAGCGGCGAACTGCCGCTCGAAGTGCTCACCTTCGGTCGCGATGCGCAGGCGGACGTGTGGCTGAAGAGCCTCAAGCCCGGCGAACTGCTCATCGCATTCCGCTACCAGACGCTGCTGCTGCTGAAGAATGCGAGCCAGCATCCGGTGTATGTCCGCGGGCGTCCGCTCGCGCCCGGATCGTTCTCGCGCATTTTCACAGGGCAACGCGTGCTGCTCGACGAACAGGTGCTCACGTACGAGGACATCGTCTCCTTTTTCAACGCGAAGAAAGGCGTGCTCATCACGCACGTCTATGTGGAAATCGGCGACGAGGACGAAGTGGAGCTTTCGCGCGTCCGCACGCGGAACAGCGCGCTCGAGGTGCGCTTCGGATTGAAAGTCCAGGTGCGCGCGCTCAGGACGATCAATGCGCAACTCAACGGCGTGACGCTCCGCGCCGGCACGATGCTGAATGCCACGCCCGAGGATCGCATCGTCTTTCGCAAGGAGGCCGAACTGCCGCTCGCCGAGTTGCGCCGGAAGGCGCGCGCGCTCGGCGTGCGCTTCCATCTCAAGAGCTACAAGAACACCTATCTCGTCTCGAACAACCCGAGCATGCTCAAGGTGGACGACATCCTGCTTTCGCCCGGCGCGTCCGGCGAAATCCTGCTGAAGGTCGAATGCGACTATGACAACAAGGTCGGCAGGCTCGACGTGATCGCGGCGGCCAGACCGGTCTCGGTGGGCGATCGGATTGTCCCGATCGCCGGGACTTGCGAGCTAAAGGACGGCGACTTCATCCGCATTGATGCCAGCCAGGGGCTGCGCTGCGGCTTCGCCGAACGCATCATCGAAGAGGAGCGCAACATCGTCTCATCGCTCGAAATGCGCGATGTCACCTGCGTCTTTGACGACCGCACCACGGGCCTCGACGGCATCAATTTCAACCTCACCCGTGGCGACATCGTCTGCGTGATGGGCGGCAGCGGTTCGGGGAAAAGCACCCTGCTGCGCACCATCGCGGGCCGGTTGCCGCCGTCGCGCGGAAAGATTCTGCTCAACAGCCAGGAACTCTACGACAACCTCGAAAAGTTCAAACGCTTCATCGCATTCATCCCGCAGGACGACGCGTTCGACGATCACCTTACCGTCCAGGAAAACCTCGCCTACGCCGCGGCGATCCGTTCCCCACACCTCGGCAAGAGTGACCGCCGCCGCCGCGTGGACAGCCGCCTCGTCGAACTCGGCCTGAGCGAACGGCGCGATGTCACTGTCGGCTCCGTGGAAAAAAAGACGCTCTCCGGCGGCGAGCGCAAGCGGCTGAACATCGGCCTCGACATGATCAGCTCGGCGGACATTTTTTTGTTCGACGAGCCGACGAGCGGGCTCAGCTCGAAGGACAGCGAGCACGTCATCGAGATCATCCGGGGCATCTCGCACAACAAAATCGTCCTCGTCGTCATCCACCAGCCCAGCGCGCGCCTCTTCCATATCTTCAACAAGGCCGTGCTCCTCGACCGCGGCGGCAAGCTCGTCTTCTCCGGATCGCCGGATGAGATGATGCGCTACTTCACGGAAGCCGCGACCGAGGAGAACGTGACTGTCCACGGAATCAAGAGCGAGGGCGGGAGCCCGGAGTTCTGCTTCGACATCCTGGAAACGCCGCTGCACGACCTGAGCGGCGAGGTGATTTTCGAGGAGGGCAGCAATGGGCAGTTGCTCCCCGCGCGCCGATTTTCCCCCGACTTCTGGCGCGACCGCTACGAGACCTACCGCCTCACACAGGAGATGAAACAGGTGTCCCTGCGCAAGCAGTCGCCCACGGCCACGAGCACCGGCGCCACGCAAATCATGGAGGCACGCCGGCAGCCTGCGCCGCACCAGATCCGCTGGCGCGAGGAATGGCTGCAGTTCCACGTGTTGCTGCGGCGCGCGTTCCTTTCGAAGGCCCGCAATGTCGCGAGCATGCTGGTCACGCTGCTCGCGCCGCCGCTGCTCGCGCTCATCGTCGGCTGGGCGCTCTATTTCACGGAGGAAAGTGATCGCTCTTACGACTTCGCCTCGGCGTTTCACATTCCGACTTACATTTTCATCAGCCTGCTCGTCGCGCTCTTCCTCTCGCTGATGAACAGCGTCGAGGACATCATCCGCGACCGCACGATCCTGCAGCGGGAGCGCAATCTCGATGTGCGCATGGCATACTACGTCGCGGCAAAATTCCTCACGCTCTGCGTCTTTTCCGCGGCGCAATGCGCGCTGTTCATCCTCGTCGGCAACGCGATCCTCGAGATCCGCGGGATGTTCCTCCACTACTTCGTGTGGACATTTCTCACGGCGATCAGCGGCATCTCGCTCGGTCTGCTCGTCTCCGCACTCGTGCCGAATTCAAAGACCGGCGCGATGCTCGTGCCGCTCATCCTCATCCCGCAGCTCATCTTTGGCGGCGCGCTGATCAAATACGAGGAGATGAACCGCGACCCGAACATCCTCTACACCTTCCAGCGCTGGTTCGCGTCGAAGCGCCAGCCGACGGACATGGAGGGCGACAAAAAGCTGAGCGTTCCGCTCATCAGCAAACTCATCGCCACACACTACAGCTACGAGGCGCTGGTGGTCGCGCAGGCAAAGATGAATCCCCTCGCCAGCCGGCAGCAGCGCCTGCAGCAGGTGATCGAGGCGCTCGCATCGAAGCAGAACCGCACCGAGGCCGAGGACGAGCGGCTGGATGACCTGAAGGACACGCTCGCGCAACTCAGCGGCCTCGAGTCCGACACCGCGCGCGAAGTGGACAAGCGGCTTGGTCGCGTGGACAAGGTCATCACCGGCAGGAAGCCCTCGCTGGCCGATTTTCGCGCGCGCCCGCCGGGCGTCACGGCCGATCAGCTTTACTCGAATCAAAAGATCGCCGACATGGTGGCGAAGGCGGAAACCGAGCAGAACGACTACCGGCGCAACTACAAGATCAACGTCTTCTTCAGCCCGGAGAAGTATCACTTCGCCTTTGATCTCCGAGACCTCCGCATCAAGTACCACTTCGACGGCATCGGCATGAGCATCTATTTCCGCAACGGCGCGACCCTTCTCTTCTCCTCCGCCCTCCTGCTCGTCATCCTCTGGAAAGTGCTCCGCATCCAGCTCCGGAAGACGGGCGCGTAGCAGGTTGGCTTCACCGCTCACAGCCATCGCGCCCGGCTCTCGAAAAGTGTCGGGCAGCCTTTTCCTCACAGCATCCCCTGCTGCCTTGCAGACCCCCTGCGGGCCTAATTCGGAAGATGCCTGAACGCGGCGGCGGCGCACACTTCCTCGCCGGGCAAAAAGAGCACCGTGGTCTCAAACCATCCGTCGCCAAGGTCGCAGCAGTCGATCACGACTCCTGAAATCTTGGTGCCGCAGCACCCGCACCCGGTGCTTTTCCATTCGATGGAAAGGAGGAGGTCAGACATCATCTCCAACTTGCACGGGGTCTCCAAAACCGCACCGAAGCGATCAAACCGCCAGCAGCAGCAGCGCTTCGGCAGCCCGTAGCCGCGAAGGCACACTTTTGGAATCTGCCGGCCGGATATGGGGGACGGGACGTGCATGGCTGGGTTGAACAAAGGCAGCCTACTGCGCGATGCCGAGGTGTCAAAGGTGCTTGCGATCCATTTCTGCATTTTCGTGAAAAGTCCCGGCGGCCAGCAGCGGTTCGCGCACTTGAATCCGTGGAATTGATTCCGGATTTCAGGTTCCGACTCCCGGGCTCTGCACACCGCGCTCGCTCGCTCCGCACGCCGCCGCGCCTATTGTTTTGGCGCTGGCTTCACCGCCGGCCCGCCCTTCACAGCGGGCGGCTTGCCGTTCTCACCGCGCTTCCTGTCGAAGTCCGCCCAGAAATCCGCCACTGGTTCAGCCAGGCCCCTGTTGCTCAGAAATTTCAGTTTCGGGTGCTTGCGAAGGAACTCGATGTTCTTCGCGTTGTGCGGCAAGACGAGCTTTTCAAGTGAAAGACACTGCATGAGCGGCTTCAGGTCGGTGATTTTCGTGCAGCCGTCCAGGCTCAGATCCACCAGCGGCATCCCGGCGAGCGGCGAGAGATCGCTCACTCCGGTCCGGTTCAGGATGAGCATCTTGAGCTGCATGTCGCGCAGCGGCGAAAGGTCGGACACATGGGTGCAGCCGGAGAGCCAGAGCTCACGCAGCTTCATCCCCTTGAAAAGCGAGAGGTCGGAGAAGTTCGGATCATCCAGGAAAATCGCACTCACGCTGACGACTTCATTGCGGAGCAACGGCAGGTAGATGGGCGGCGGCACGCCACGCAGGTTGGCGCTGTACGTCCCGTCGTCGAGCCGATGGAAACGGCCGCGCAATGCAGTGCCGCGCATGAATTCCCTCAGGGGCTTGAGCTGGGGATCCTTTTCCACTGCCTCGCGAAGCAGCTTGACGGCGAGCGGCTTGTCCGGGCCGAACCGATCCGTGAGCACATTCGCCTCGGCGAGCCGCTTCTGCCTGATGAGCGCTTCCTCGAGCATTTTCAGATCGACGGTGGTCGGCTCCCGGTCTTCCTTGTCCGGGCCGTCGGGCTCCATGAGCTTCTTTGTCAGCGCGAGATTCTCCTTGGCGGAGGCGAGGTCCGGATTGCGCTCCAGCGCATCGTCGTAGGATTCCACGGCATCGTCCCATCGCAGCATCGTCTGGAGGATATTGCCCCGCAGGTTGTAGTATTCCGGCTCGTTTGGAAGCTGGCGGATGGCGGAATCAATGCGGGCAAGCGCGGCATCGAGATCCTTCTTTTTCACCAGCTCCCTTGCCTCCTCGGCAAAGATCGGTGCGACGCCGCGCAGATCCCTGAGCGCTTGTGAGAGCTTGTTTTCGCTGTCCTTCGCGGCCAGCTCGCCTTTGCGGGCGCGGTCCCTCTCGTGCTTCAGGGAAAGCACGAACACCGCGAGTGCCGTGTTCAGCACCACGAAAAATATCCCGAAGAGCACGACGTTCGCCTTGTGCCTCCCGGCCCACAGGATCATCTGCCGGGTGATTCCCGCGCGCTCGGCCTTCGGCGCGAAACCACCCTGCCATGAAAGGATGTCCGACTGAAGTTCGGCGACCGTCTGGTAGCGGAGCGTTGGCTCGGCGGCCATGGATTTCACGACGATGGCTGCGAGACCTTCGGGCACGCGGCGGCCGGGCAGGTGCGAAAGCACGCAGTTCACCCCGTCCGGTCCCGCAGGGGGCGGTTCGGCCTGCCGGAGCGGATTGATGGGCTGGCTGAAGCTCGTGGGATGCGTGAACTGCCCGCTGACGATCTGCTCGATCAGCTCGCCAAATTCCTTGCCAGGGAACGGAGGCCGCAGCGTGAGGATCGCGTAAAGGATCGTGCCAAGCACGAAGATGTCGCTCCGGGGATCGATCTGATCCAGATCCCCTCGCGCCGCCTCCGGCGAAATGTACGGCGGCGTGCCGACGATGAGCCCGTTGAGCGTCTCGAAGCCGCGCAGATCTGACGGCGGCATCTGCGGCTTCGTGTCGCCAAGATGCTCTTCGTGCATGCCGCTGGCCATCTTTTTCGCAAGGCCCCAGTCCATCACGAGCACCTCGCCATACTCGCCGATCATCACGTTGTCGGGCTTCAGATCCCGATGCACCACACCCATGGAATGCGCGTAGGCCACACCGTCGCAGATTTTCTGGAACACCGTCAGCAACGTCGCCAGCGGGTATTTTTTGATCGCGACCTCCTCCCTTTCGCGGATGCGGCGCAGCACCTGATCGAGCGTCGTGCCCCTCACGTATTTCATCGTGTAGAAGACCTCGCCGTACTCATCGAGGCCAAGCTCGTACACCGGGATGATGTTCGGGTGCTGGAGCTGTCCGGTGAGCTGCGCCTCATCCACAAAGCGCAGCACATTTTCCTTTGAGAACTGGCTTGAGGTCTTGATGACCTTCATCGCGACATTGCGCACGATGCGCAGGTCGCGCGCCTGATGCACCACGCCCATCCCGCCACGGCCGATCGTGCCGAGCACCTTGTATTTTTTCCCCTCGAGGATGGCGCGCACCGGCGCGAGCCCAAGGTCGGGATCCCAGAGTGCCGCGGCGAGCATCTCGGAGGATTCCGCCTTCAGCCGGACAAAAAATCGCGCGCCGCCGATCTCGACCTGCTGGTCCGGACGCACGCGCGTGGGGAGCTGGATCTGCACGCCCTCGATGAAGACGCCATTCGCCGATCCGAGATCCTCGACGGTCAGCTCATAGCCCTGGAACGTGAGCCGCGCGTGGTGGCGCGAGATGCCGTCCACATCAATGCAGACCTGGCAGCCATGATCGCGACCGATGACATATTCCCCGTGGCGCAGGGAAAATTTGGCCACGTTCTCGTCGCCGATGTACACCATCATCTCGGCCTCGATCTCCGTCAGCAGCGGATTCGCAGTTGGCGGAACCGGAGGCTCCGGTGGCTTGGATTCGCTGCTCACGACCGGATCAGGCATTCAAAGGCGGGCCAGCATTTTCACACTGCGCCCTTGGGTGTCATTACAGCCCCGGGACGGCAGGCGCGCCCGGGACCGCCGGCGCTCCGGGGACCGCACCTGGTGCCGCGGGGATGCCAGGGATGCCGGGGATCGCTCCACCGTCAGGCATTGGTGCTCCCGGAATGGCGCCAGGCCCCCCAGGCATCAAACCGCCGGCACCGCCCATCTCCGGCAGGACCGGGACCGCCGAGGCCTTGATTTCCGGCGTCTTCTCGACCGGTGCCTTGAAGGAGTTTTTCCTGTAGGAAAAGGTGTCGGAATAGACCGTCTTGCACGCACTGAATCCAAGGATGGCCAATGCGCCGACGGTAATCGCGAGGGTGGAACGGGAAGACATTGCGCCCGTTTACTTGCGGCTCACAAACGAGTCAACCGCAGACTCATCGGCGCTCACTCTTTGGCGAAACACGTGTCATTTCAAACGTGCCGCGGTCGTAGGTCGCGTCGTAGCACGCGCGCAACGTGCGATTGTCCATCGTGCCTTCGCACCTGTAGGTCCCGGAACCGATAATCGTGCTGAGTTTGCTCGTCCCCTCAAACACGATCGTGCCGGCCTTTTTACGCGCCGCCGGCTTTGTGTGCAGCACGACGCTGTGCGTGGACGACATGCCGTGCCACGTCGCATGAAAGTCCGCGCGGAAGTCGGAATCGTTCACCTTCGTCAGGATACAGCGCAGATTTCCGCCGCCGCCGGGATGGCTCGCGCTCGTCCAGCGGCCCGAGTATGCGCCTCCCTGGAGCGGGTGCTTCACTTCGCTCGTGGAGGCGTCGGCAAAGCGCCTTTCGTAGTTCGAGCAGCCGGCGATCAGCGCAACGGAAAGGCAGAAGACAGAGCGGAGAAGGTTCTTCATGTGTGAGACGAATACCGTCTCGCACGGATCGCACTAGCCGGAAAATGATTTTCCACCTTCATCCATGCAAATCGGACGTTCGGTATTGCGGGCGCTTTGCCGGTCTGTAAAGTTCCCGCCCTTCATCGTGGCCAATCACAAGCGCATCCTCTTCGTCTGCACCGGGAACATCTGCCGCAGCCCCATGGCAGAGGGCCTCCTGCGCCATGCTGCGCAGCGGCGCGGCGACATTTCCGTGGCCTCCGCCGGCGTCGCGACCGGCCACGGCCAGCCTGCGAGCGAGAACAGCGTCGTCGCGCTCCGCCAGTGGAATATCGACATTCGCGGCATCCGCTCGCAGCCGCTCACTGACGAACTTATCGAGTGGGCCACGCACATCTTCGCGATGACGCGTTCGCACATGGATGCCATCCTCACGTTCTTCCCCGAGGCCGATGAAAAGGTGTGGCTCGCGTGCGAATTCACGCCCGAGCTTGCCGACTATCCCGAGGTCCCCGACCCGATCGGCCAGGGTCTGCACGCCTACCTTCAGACCCGCGAAGTCCTTCACAAAGCCATCCCTGACATTCTCAAGTTCGTAGATTCTTCCGACATGACCACCGCCACCAACCCGACCACCACTGCAACCTCGAAGTCCACCCTCCGCATCGCGCTCGGCGCGGACCACGGCGGCGTCGAGGTGAAAGCCGCCCTGCACGCTTTTCTGAAAGCCAAAGGACTC
>JBDSAR010000588.1:0-3271 GCA_039922035.1 Chthoniobacteraceae bacterium | reverse complement strand
CATTCTCGTCGCCGAGGATGAGGAAGTGGTGCGCCTGCTCATCTATGCCGTCCTGCGCGACGCGGGTTACGAAGTGCTCTGCGCCGCCACTCCCACCGAAGCCATCGAGATGGCTCGCAAGCATGCTGGGGCCATCAACCTTTTCGTCACCGACATCGTGATGCCCGAGATGTACGGGCCCGCGCTCGCCGAGAAAATCACTGCGCTCTGTCCCCTCATCCGCACCCTGTATGTTTCCGGCTATTCCGAAAATGAAATCAGCGCGCAGGGCGTCATCGATCCCAAACTCGACTTCCTCCCGAAACCATTCAGCCACCAAAGCCTCGTCCGCAAAGTGCAGGCGATCCTTGCCGACCCGGCTCCCGGGCCTGTCGGGACGAACTGACTCCGAGTGGGCTGCGGCTCATTAACCCTGCCAGAGCGACTTCCACGCGAAGTAGGCGACGACCACGAAAGTGACGAATAGCACGAAAGTGACGAGCGGAGCCTTGCTGCGTTCCTTGCGCAGCTTCTTCGGCGGCGCGGATTTTTTTTCCCGGACAAAATCCAGCCGGAAATCCACCGGACCCTCGATGCGCGCTGGGCGGTTGAACCGTTCGACGAGTTCGCGCTGCTGCTTCTTTTGCGCCTCGTCCTTGAGCGCGGGAGCCTTTTTCAAAAATTCCTGCCTCTTGTTGATCTCGGCCTTCAGCTTTTCCGCCAGAAGTTCGAGCTTCTGCTGTTTCGACTGGATGGGAGATTCGACAGTGGGCTTGCGGTCGGATTTCTTGGCCATGGCGGTTACTTGGCGGGGAGGCGACTGGCGATGACGACGAGGGCGATGAGCCCAAGAACGATGAGCGGCAGTGAAAATGCGAATCCGATTTTCAGCCAGCCGATGAAGTCCTTTTCTTCGCCGCCCGAGTGGTCCGCCGTGTAGCCGGACTCGGGTGCGGAGGCGGCTGCGGACTTTTCCGGAATGGCGGCGACGCGCGGGAAGGAGCGGTTGTATTCGCCGCGCGCGTCGTCCACGGAGGCCATCGCGCGCGTCAGTTCCGCGCCGATTTCGGATTCGTCCCAAAGCTTCGGATTGATCGCCGAAATGTTTTCGAGGTGCTCGCGGAATGAGGCGTCCACGGACTGCAGCATTTCGAGCCGCTTCCCTGCTTCGATCGTTTCGCGCTCGACGGCGACGATCGCGCGCGTGAGTTTTTCGGCGAGTTCGTTGCGGCCCGTGGTGAGCGCTTCCTGGCGTCGGCTCAGCTCGGCAAATTCGCGCTTCTGCTTCTCGATGGCCTCGAGCTGCCGCTTGAGCGATTGCTCCTGCTGCTCCGCTTGCTGGACCTTTTCGTCGAGGTGTTCCGTTGAGAGTGGGTCGCCTTCGGGAAGGTCGAGAAATTGGTCGCGCGGTGGTGTGGGCATGTCGCTTGGCAGCGCGCGGCATCATGCAGAACCGCTTTCAGATTTCCAGACTTTTCACTCGGCGAAGTGCAAGTGACATCGGAATCACCGTCACCGCGAGGCTGATCACCATGACGAGCAGCGGCGCGAGCCACGGCGGGACCGGCAGCGGATGGCCCGTGACGGCGAGCATGTCCGGCACGGCGAGAATCGCGACGATCGCGGTATTGAACACGAAGCTGCTCACGAGGCACAGCGTGCCGCCGAAGCTGGAGACGATCTTCGAGGGATTCTCCTCCTTGAAATCGGGAAAGAGCGCGCCAAGCCCCGCGGCGAGTCCGGAGAGTGCGGCGCTCATGAAAAGAATCGTCGCGGCAAAGAACACGGTGCGCGTCCAGCCGAGATGCAGGATCGTCGAGGAGGCAGTCATCAGCGCCACGGTCACGATCGCGCTCGCGATGAAGCTGGCCCAGAATTTTTGCAGCACCACACCGCGGAGCCCGACGGGCGAGAGCCCGAGGATCCACACGCGGCGTCCTTCGAGGCTGAACATCGGATAGACGAAGCGCGTCGTGAGCGTGCTCAGCGTGAGCGCGCTCGCGGCGAGATTCAGGTAGCTGATGAGCGTCTCCCAGTAGCCCTGCTTGAACTCGAGGGTGACGTTGCGAAGGTTCACGACATAAAGGCAGAGCAGGCCGAAGAAGATCATAAACTGCGTCCACTGCACCGGGTCGCGCCAGAAGACGCGGATGTCCTTGAACACGAGCGCAACCATGCGCGGAGAGAGCGGGCGCAGTTTTGCCTGCAGCCAGGCGAGGAACGTCGTGCGCCGCTCGCGCTGACGTTTCGCCATGCTCGCGCGCTGCTGCCTTTCCGCCTGCGAGCCAAGTGCCGCGGACCAGCTCCCATAGTAGCTGCGTCCGGCGACGGTGAACGCGACCATCAGCCCGAACAGTGCGTTGCTGAGCAGCAGCAGGAAAAAGAAACGTCCGTCCGCGCCCATGCCCGCGGCACTCCAATCGCGCACCGCCATCGCGAGCCACGAACTGGGCAGGAAGTGATTCGTGGCCGCGTTCGAGCCTTCCATGAGTTTGGGAAACATCATCAACTCGCCGGCATTGGTGACATCGGTTTCCGTGACCGGCTTTTTGCCGAGGAAAATGTACGCCAGCATAAGCCCCGCGAGTGCGAGCAGCACGGGCTTCGCCCAGCGCGTCGAGAGCGTGCGGACGATTAGCAGAATCAGCCACGAGCCGACGACCGCCGGGATGATCACAAACGGCACATAGCCGAGTGCGACCTGCATGTAAAAAATCCACCGCACGTCATGCACGACGCCGTACGCCGCGAGCATCGGTGCGCTGAGAAAGACGAGCGCCCACGACGAGATGCCGATGGCCTCGATGAATTTCCAGCGGTACACATCGCGATGCCGGATGGGCAGCGAGAGGAACCATTCCGCCTCGCGATTCCGGAAGAGTGTCGAGTAGCCGATGATGAGATTCGACACCACAAGCATGATGAAGAAGAACCCGAAGATCAGAAACAGGATGCGCTGCGCGAGCAACGGGCCGACGACTGGGAAGCGGTAGAGATACCCGAGCCCCGCGCGGAACAGCACGAAGCCGAATACGAGGTAGCAAATCACAAACGCCGCGAGGATGAAGATGAGCAGCGGCGATTCGCGGCGCGATTTTTTGAACCGCGCGGAAAGGCTGCGCCACCGCAGCCATCCGAAGAGCCGCAGCAGCCTCAGCGGGGAGGGATGCGGGGTTGCTTCGGCGGTCATTGCGGCACTGTGCATCGTGGAACAGTCAGCAGCAATTCCCGCGCACGGCTAGCATGGAGCGCCGTCCGTCCCGGCGGCCACGAAAATAAAACGGCAAAGCCG
>JBDSAR010000587.1:0-8182 GCA_039922035.1 Chthoniobacteraceae bacterium | reverse complement strand
GTCATGCGGATGCTCTGCTCGTTCATCCATGCCATCATGAGCACGCGCTTGGATTTGGCGTCCTGGACGATGGCGGGGATGAGACCGTCTGCGTTGTATTTGAACTGGCTGATCATCGGGTGTGTGGAATTTGGAAAATAGCTGGAGAAACAAAAAGGCCCGGTGATTCGCTGTCAGAATCATCGGGCCGGAGAGAGGCGACGCACGGTGGCGACGACCGCCCCGCCGGGAGTGGCGGGGCAGGCCCGTCTAGGGATGCCACCAATGCTGGGAATACTTCATGCGCGCCCGAAATAGTGCTTATCCTTCCCGGCGGCAATTGATTTTTGCATCGCAAGATGCACGCAGCAAGGCGCGAGGCACGGTTTCCGCTTTATCATTTGCGCAAATGCCCACGATAGAAGCCAGTCCAGTCCAGCCGCTCTCCGCGGAGGAGCAGGAACAACTCCAGCAGACGATCGAGATGTTCGACGTCATCACGCAAGCGAATCCCCAGGATACGCAGAGCCTGGAAATTCTGAAGGAGGCGCATTTCAAGCTCGGGCAGGTCAAGGCGGGACTGGGGATCGCACGTCGGCTGGCCGATACGTTCATGGAACTGAACCAGTTCTCGGGTGCGCTGCTGGAATTCGAATTCATCCTCCAGCACGACCCGGAGAACACCGATGTGATCACCGCACTGGGGCAAGTGGAGGAAAGGCTGAGGGCCAGCCAGGCTGAGTCGCAAAAAACGGGCGGAGGCGATGTGGGGGCGATCAATCTGGATTTCCGCAGCGTGGTCACCGAGGGCGGCAGCCTGATTGCGACGAAGAACACCCATCTCGCCGAGCGCCTCACGGTCCGCGGCTCGGTGGATTCCACCATGATCGCTGCACAGCTGGAGGGCGCGGATGATGGCAATGACGCCCTTGCCAAATTCCTCCGCCAGCACCGCCTCGTGCAGGAAGACGTGATCACCCCGGCACTCACGGCAGTCCGCAAACGCAATGAGGCACGCCAGGAAGGGCAGGTCTCGGCGTCCCTGATCGCCGAGCTCGTCGCCCGCGGCGGAGTGGAGCTCGAGAGCCTCCTCAACGGAATCCTGAACCGATCGAAATTCGCATACCTGCCGCTGGAGTACTACGATGTGGATCGCCAGATCGTGAAGATGCTCCCGGAATCAGTGACGCTCGGGCGCCTCATCATCCCATTCGACATCATCTCGCGGACAATGATGATCGCCGTCGCCAATCCGTTCGACTCTGTCGGCAAGGACGCCGTCCAGCAACTGCTCGACTACAACATCCAATGGCACATCGCCTCACCCGACGCCATCAGCAAGGTGCTCGTGGACGCGTACCGCCGCTAATTTACAAGGCCAAAGATGAGCATCAAATCCTTCGGTGAACGAATCGCGGATGTCCTGATCGAGGACGGCCTGCTGCTGCCCGGCCAGCTCGATGAGGCCATGCAGTTGCAGAAAAAGCAGGGTGGCCGCCTGCTGAAAATACTGACGGACAACAAGTATGTGACCGAACAGGACATGGTCATCTCCATGGGCCGCTGCCTCGATACGCCGCCGATCAATCTCTCGAAGATGCGCATCCCGGAGGAGGTGATGAATCTCGTCCCCAAGGAAATGGCGCGCAGCTACAAGCTGGTCCCGGTGTGCAAGCTCGGTTCGAAGCTTTTCGTCGCGATGGCCGATCCGCTGAACGTGCTCGCACTCGACGATCTCCGTCAGCGCACGAAGCTCGACATCATCCCGATGATCACGACGGAAACGTGCGTGCTCGAGGCGCTGTCCGGCGTGAGCCAGTCCAGCACCACGATGGACCAGGTGTTGCGCCATGCCGCAGAGACGGCGGCAGCGGCAGACACCGTCGAAGAGGTAAAGGTGGCCAAGCAGGAGATCGATCTCGATCAGATGGCCGTGGACAGCGAGGACGCGCCGGTCGTCAAGATCGTGAACCTCATCCTCGTGCAAGCGATCAAGGAGAAGGCTTCCGACATTCACATTGAGCCCTTTGAAAAGGAGATCAAACTCCGCTACCGCGTGGACGGCGCGCTGATCGAGGCGACCTCGCCACCGAAGGCACTGCAGATGCCGATCGCGTCGCGCATCAAAATCCTCGCCGGCCTCGACATCGCCGAGCGCCGCCTGCCGCAGGACGGACGCTTCCGCATCCGCGTCTCGGGCAAGGAAATCGATCTCCGCATCAGCATGCTCCCGACGGTGTACGGCGAGAAGATCGTCATCCGTCTGCTCGACAAGGGCGCCCTCGGCGGAAGCATCGAGAACATGGGGCTGGACGATTATTCGCTCGGCATTTTCAAAAAGGCGATCGATGCACCGCACGGGATGATCCTCGTCACCGGCCCCACCGGTTCCGGCAAGACGACCACGCTCTACACGATCCTGAACGAGCTGAACAACCCGATCTACAACATCGTCACCGTCGAGGACCCGGTGGAATACCAGCTCATGGGCATCAACCAGGTCGCCGTGAAAGCGGACATCGGCATGGGCTTCGCCGAGGCGCTGCGCTCGATCCTGCGTCAGGATCCGGACATCGTGATGATCGGTGAAATTCGAGACAACGAAACTGCGGACATCGCAGTGAAGGCCGCGCTCACCGGTCACCAAGTGCTCTCCACTCTGCACACAAATGACGCCGCGGGCGCCATCACGCGGATGGACGACATGGGCATTGAGCCGTTCCTCATTTCATCGTCAGTCATCCTCACCTGCGCCCAGCGTCTCGTCCGCCGCATTTGCCCGAACTGTAAGGAGGATTTCCAGCCCGAGCCGGAATTTTTCGCAAAAATGGGGATCGAAAACGACGGCACGCCCCTGTATCGCGGCGCAGGTTGCTCGCGATGCAAAGGCCGCGGCTACGTCGGCCGCGCGCCGATCCTCGAGGTACTGCCGATCAGCGAGTCCATCCGCCGGCTGATCATCAAGCGCGCAAGCGCCGCTGTGGTGAAAAACCAGGCCATCGCCGAAGGGATGAAATCGCTCCGCATGGTCGGCATTGACAAGGCGCGGGAAGGCATCACGACACTCGAGGAAGTGCTCCGCGTCACAAGCGACGATCACTAGCCCGGCAAGGGCACGGCAAAAAATTGCCATTCGCGCCAGTTGCCACGGGCCGGCATTTGCGCATATCAATCCCGTCCGCCTCACGCCAACGGAGGCGGATGACAGCGCAACCCCCTCCGGTTTCGGCGCGTCCGTCAGCAGTTGTTGGTCGAATACCCATTTGAAAACCAATCGTGAATAGCTGCTGTTCATTCCTTCAGTCTTCCATCGGGAAGAAACTCCTCGTCGCCATCACCGGCGTGATGCTCATCGCATTCGTCATCGGCCACCTGCTTGGCAACCTGCAGTTCTTCGCCGGCCCGCACGTCATCAATGAATATGGGACAAAGCTGCGGCATCTTCCTTTCGGCGGACTCTGGGTCGTGCGCGTCGGCCTGCTCGCAGTCGCGGTGCTGCACATCGTCACGACACTGATGCTCGTGAAGGCGAACCGCGCGGCGAAAGGCGCGGGGTATGAGTTCAAGGCGAAGGTGCAGTCGAAAGTGGCGACGCGGCTCATGGCGCTGAGCGGGATCATTCTGCTGAGCTATATCGTGTTTCACGTCCTCCACTTCACCACGCACAATATCGATCCGGCCTACGCGAACTGGAAGGACGGCGAGGATCACGACGTGTATCGGATGATCGTCGCGGGCTTCAGCAACAAGGCCATCTCGATTTTCTACATCGTCGCGATGGTGCTGCTCGCGATGCATCTCAGCCACGGAGCGGCGAGCCTTTTCCAGACACTCGGGCTGCGGACGAAAAAAATGGCGTGCTGCCTCGGGCTCTGCGCGCAGGTTTTCGCGTGGGTCATTTGCGCGGGCTACGTGAGCATCCCGGTCGCCGTAATGGCGGGATTCTACGACAAGAAGCACATCAGCGCCGCGAGTGAGCCGTCCTGCTGCGGCGAAGCACCGACACCCACACCCTCGCCCGCACCGGCGGCACCGGCAGCGGCTGACGCAAAGGAGGCCAAGTAATATGATCGGCAGAATTGACTCCAAGATCCCATCCGGCCCGCTCGAATCGAAGTGGGAGCAGCATAAGTTTGACTCGAAGCTCATCAATCCCTCGAACAAGCGGAAGTATTCCGTGCTCGTCGTCGGCAGCGGTCTCGCGGGCGCGAGCGCGGCGGCGACGCTCGCGGAACTCGGCTACCAGGTGAAGTGCTTCTGCTACCAGGATTCGCCGCGTCGCGCGCACAGCATCGCGGCGCAGGGCGGCATCAATGGCGCGAAAAACTACCAGGGCGACGGCGACTCCGTTCACCGGCTTTTCTACGATACGGTGAAGGGCGGCGATTTCCGCTCGCGCGAGGCAAACGTGCATCGGCTCGCCGAAATCTCGACGGGCATCATTGACCAGTGTGTCGCGCTCGGCGTCCCGTTCGCGCGTGAATACGGCGGACTGCTCGCGAATCGCAGCTTCGGCGGCACGCAGGTGTCGCGCACTTTTTACGCGCGCGGCCAGACGGGGCAGCAGCTCCTGCTCGGAGCGTATTCGTCGCTGAACCGCATGATCGGCGCGGGCTCCGTGCAGATGTTTCCGCGCGCGGAGATGCTCGAACTCGTGATCGTGGACGGCCACGCCAAGGGAATCGTCGTCCGCGACATGGAGACGGGAAAAATTTCATCCTACTCCGCAGATGCCGTCGTGCTCGCGACGGGCGGCTACTGCAACGTCTTCTACCTCTCCACGCAGGCAAAAGGCTGCAATGTCACCGCCGCATATCGCGCTTACAAAAAAGGCGCGCTCTTCGCGAACCCATGCTTCACGCAAATTCACCCGACGTGCATCCCGGTCGCCGGTTCGTTCCAGAGCAAGCTCACGCTCATGTCCGAGTCGCTCCGCAACGACGGGCGCTGCTGGGCTCCGGTGAAAAAGGGCGACACGCGCAAGCCGGGCGACATTCCCGAAAGTGAGCGCGATTACTCTCTGGAGCGCATGTATCCCTCGTTTGGCAATCTCGCCCCGCGCGACATCGCCTCGCGCGCCGCGAAGATGCAGTGCGACGCCGGGCGCGGCGTCGGCCCCGGCGGCTTCGGCGTGTATCTCGACTTTCACGATGCGATTCTCCGCTACGGTCGAGGGACCGTCGGCGGCGCAAATATTTCCGAAGCCGAGGCGCGCACGCGCGGCAGCGAGAAGGTGAAGGCGCTCTACGGGAATCTGTTCGACATGTATCACCAGATCACTGCGGAAAGCGGCTACGAGCAGCCGATGCGCGTGTATCCCGCGGTGCATTACACGATGGGCGGCCTGTGGGTGGACTACAACCTGATGTCCAACGTCCCCGGCCTCTTCGTGCTCGGTGAGGCAAACTTCTCCGACCACGGCGCAAACCGCCTCGGCGCAAGCGCGCTCATGCAGGGTCTCGCGGACGGCTACTTCATCCTGCCGTCCACGATCGGCAACTACCTCGCAACCGTCGCACCCGACCAGCGTCCGAAAACGGATCACGCCGAATTCCGCGCCGCCGAGGAGGCGACCACCGCGCGCACGCAGAAATTCCTTGCGATCAAAGGCAAGAAGACCGTGGACGAATTCCACCGCGAACTCGGCCTGCTCATGTGGGATCTCTGCGGCATGGCGCGCACCGAAAAATCACTCACCCGCGCGCTCTCGCGCATCCCGACATTGCGCGACGAATTCTGGACAAATGTGAACGTCCCCGGCAGCGGCGATTCGCTGAATGTCTCGCTGGAAAAAGCAGGGCGCGTCGCGGACTTCCTCGAATTCGGCGAACTCATGTGCCTCGACGCCCTCGAACGCCGCGAAAGCTGCGGCGGACATTTCCGCGAGGAATTCCAATACACGGAAAAGGATCCCGAAGTGCAGAGCGGCAAAGTCTGCGCCGGCGACGTGAAGCGCGACGACGAGAATTTCCTCCACGTCGCATGCTGGGAACATGCGGGCGAGAAAGTGAAGCCGCTGCGCCACACCGAGCCGCTCATTTACGAAGTCGTGAAGCCCGCCGTGCGCAGCTACCGCTGATTCCGAATCGCACCGAACCAAACCTTTTCACCGAACGATCGCGCAATGAACCTCAAACTCAAAGTCTGGCGCCAGAAGAACCGCAAAAGCGAAGGGCGCCTCGTGGACATCACGGCAAACAACATCCCCGCCGAGGCCTCCTTCCTCGAGATGCTCGACATCGTGAACGACGAACTCACGCGCAAGGGCGACGAGCCGATCGCGTTTGACCACGACTGCCGCGAAGGCATCTGCGGCACTTGCTCGCTCTCCATCAACGGCATCCCGCACGGCCCGAGCGAGACCACGACGTGCCAGCTCTACATGCGGAAATTCAAGGACGGAGACACGATCTACATCGAGCCGTTCCGCGCAAAGGCCTTCCCCGTCATCCGCGATCTGTGTGTGGACCGCTCGTCATTTGATCGCATCCAGCAGGCAGGCGGATTCATCACTGCCCGCGCCGGCAGCGCGCAGGATGGAAATTCCATCCTCGTCCCGAAACAGAACGCCGATCGTGCGATGGAAGCCGCCGCCTGCATCGGCTGCGGCGCCTGCGTCGGCGCGTGCCCAAATGGCAGCGCGATGCTCTTCGTCGGCGCAAAGGTCACGCACCTCGCCGAACTCCCGCAGGGCCAGCCCGAGCGCCAGCGCCGCGTGCTCAGCATGGTCGCGCAAATGGACAAGGAGGGCTTCGGCAACTGCTCAAACTACTACGAGTGCGAAGCCGTCTGCCCCGCCGAAATCCCCGCCACCGTCATCGCGAAGCTCAACCGCGAATATGCCGTTGCAGGGGCGAAGGACACCGTCGGCGTGGAGTAGAGCGCGCAGCACTGCCGCGGAAGTGCGGACCATGCGTCGAGGTGGAACAGTTCGAGTTAATGATGCCTGCTTTGCTTTTGCCCACTGGAGGCGCGCAGAAATGCCTGGCATTTGCTTCGACACACCTCCCCATTTTGCACGAGAGCTCCCCTGCGGCCGTCAGGCCGCGGCGCGCTGCCGGCGGAAGAGCTTCGAGAAAAATCCCTGCGAGCCTGCCGGAGCGGAGGCGGGCTCGGGGACGAATTGCACCACACCGCTGCGGGCATGCGCTTCGTCGGTTTCCGAATTCACGGGCTCTGCCGTGGCCTCGGCAGCGGCGGCCTGCGCGGTGACGACGGCGCGTCCGGCGATGGCGGCGACGGGCGTATCGAAGGAAAAGGTCAGATCGTGCTGTGCGGAAGGATCGGGTGCCGTGGAGGCGGCCGTCTGGAACTCCCGCCAGCAATAGAGGAGCTGCGGATCGGTCTCGATCCTGTGCAGGATTTTCTCAAATTCAGCCAGCAGTTCCGGCCTCAGCAAGCCCGCGCCGATGATTCCGCCGACGAAATAGTGTGCCCCCCGTTCGGAGAGTTGCGCCGCCCGGCCGCTCAGTTCGGCCACCTGTTTGCTCCATGTGAGTTCACTCATAGTCGGAAGTATGATTAGCAAAACGAGTGCCTGATTTGGCGAAGATGGGCGGAAATAGGCCGCACAGGGTGTGGGATGCGCGGCATGTCGCGCGCGTCGCTGTGAGCCGCGGCGAATCATTTGCAACGCTGAGACGCGGGGGCCCAGAGTGAGAAAGGAAGGGAATGGATCGCTTGCATCGCCTTCTCCGCGTCTGCATTCCATTTTCAATGTCTGGCGATTTCCATGGCGAAGCCCGGAGGATCGCGCGCACGGCTGGCCAAGGCGCGGGGAATGCGCTTTCCTCGGCGGGATGAAGCTGTCCCCTGCCCCGCTCGCTGTGAGTCTCGCACTGTGCGTGCTTTTTCCGCGCAGCGGGATCGCGGGGAAGCCGTTCGAGATTGACGTGGTGGATGCGGCGACCGGGCACGCGGTGCCGCTCGCGGAATTGGAGACGATGGACAACCGCCTCTACGTGACGGACAGCGCGGGACGCGTGGCATTCGACGAGGCGGGGCAGATGGGCGTGCCGGTGTGGTTTTCCATGCGCTCGCACGGGTATGAATTCCCGCTCGATGGCTTCGGGATGACGGGGATGCGGTTCACGCCGCGCGCGGGGGAAAAAGTGATCGTGAAGGCGAAGCGGCTGAACATCGCGGAGCGCGTGGTGCGGCTCACGGGGCAGGGCATTTATCGCGACACGATGCTGCTCGGGGA
>JBDSAR010000586.1:0-3571 GCA_039922035.1 Chthoniobacteraceae bacterium | reverse complement strand
CGGCAACGGCTGGCATCCGGGAAACAGCGACGATAAATTCGGCGGGATGTTGCCGGCGGAGGAAGGGCTGATTCATTCGCGCAACACGATGACGGTGCGTGTCGGAAACCGAGCGGGATTCGAGAACGTGGCGCAATTTGCCGCGAAGGCCGGGCTGCCGGAAATCCCGCTGAGTGCGCAAAGCTACATCGGGAATTTCGGCGCGACGCCGCGCGACGTGACGATGGCCTATACGGTCCTCGCGAATGGCGGCGTGCGCAGGCAGTCCTACCTGATCGAGCGAATTGATTCCGCGGACGGCGAAATCATTTTCCGCGCGGCGCACAACACGGTGCCGGTCTTCGAGCGCAGCGTATGTTCGGTCACGACGCAAATCATGGGCGAGATTCTCGCGCGCGGCACGGCGGCCTCCGCAAAATCGCTCGGATGGACCAAGCCCGCCGCCGGCAAGACCGGCACGACGGTCGGCTATCACGATGCATGGTTTGTCGGCTTCACCAGTTCGCTCACCTGCGGCGTGTGGGTCGGCCTCGACAAGCCCGCGATGATCATCCCGAAAGGCTACGGCGCGGCGCTCGCGCTGCCCGTGTGGGTGGACGTGATGAAGCGCGCGTCGTCGGAAAAATATCCCACCGATCCGCTGAGCGGCTCAGGCGGACCGCGCAAGCCGATTGCGGTTCAGCCCAGGGGTGACGGTGGCGCGAACGATGATGGCGGCCTCCGCAAACCTGAGCAGAAGAGCGGCGGCATCCTGCGATCGTTCCGGAAATTCTTCGGCGGCCAGTGAGCAATGTGGAGCCGACGACCCGTCGGCTCTGTGCGGGTGGGTGAGTGTCGGTGTGGGGAGCGAACGCGTGCCCCGGCCATCAGCGTGAACCGACGATTCCTCCGCTGCGCATCTGACTCGAAAGATCACCTCCGGCAATTTGGAGCGGGATCGCACACACCGTTTTGGCAGAGACATCGGACGCCTCCGGCAAAATGCGGATTGATTTGCCGGAGCCGCATGACGAAAAGCCCCGCGTTGTTTTCCTGAATGAACCGAGCCCGCCCGACCACGTGAGCCTTCGCATTGATCGATTCGAAATGAAGTTCGCAGTCTCGGCGGCCCAGCGCGAGGCGCTGATGACACACCTCAGCCCGCACTTGCGCCGCGATGAAAACGCCGGCTCCAGCGCGCGCTACCCCGTGGTCAGTCTCTATTACGACAACGCCGAGCGTGACTGCTATTGGGAAAAGGCGCGCAGTCTCCCAAGCCGGCGCAAGCTCCGTGTGCGCGTGTATGGCAGCCGCGACGGAACGGTGCCGGCCGTTTCGTTCGTCGAGATCAAGCACAAGTGCGAGGGCCGGGGAGTGAAGCGGCGCGTGCTACTCCCGCTCGCGCAGGCGCTCTGCGTGTGCAAGGGCCGAGAGCCCGAGGGTGTGACACTTGGCGGGCAGGAACGGCGCATCATCGCCGAGGTGCATGATCTGGTGAATCGGCGCGGTTTCGGGCCCGTGATGGTCATGCGTTACGACCGCAGCGCCTTCGTCGGCGTGGAGCCCGGAAGCGATCTGCGCGTAACATTCGATGAGGGAATCCGCGCTCGTCTCGGCAATCTCACACCGGAGCCCGACGACCGGCGTTTTGAACCGGGTGATGAAATGCAGGGCGATGGCGGCTTCGTGATGGAGGTGAAAGTTACCGGCTGCGTTCCGTATTGGCTCAGCCGCACGATCGCTGCCGCAGGCTGCTGTCTTCAGAGCCTCTCGAAATATTCCGCGGCGCTCGAACAGCGCGACCCGGTTTTGCGCGCGATGCTCGCTCCAAACTGGCGTGCATGTTTCGTCTTCGGCGGAGCGGAAAAGGTCACAGTCTTTTCACCAATGACCGCGCCGGCATCCGCCCTGCGCGCGGGTTGATTCATCCCATGCTCCATCTCTTCGGATTTTTTTTACCACTGCTTGCGGCCGCAGATATTGTCGAGGCACCCGTTCTGGGCCCGTTCTTCCGGGTGCTCCGCGACATGCCTGCCGGCAAACCGCTGGTGGATTTTTTCAACATCACACTCGGTTTCGGCTCGGAAATTCCCGGGCTGCCGGAGATTTTTTTTGCCGCGTTGCTCAGCTTCGCACTCATGGCGCTCATCGCCGCGCTGTACAAGTCCACCTTCCGCGGCCCGAAGCTCTCCCAGGATTACGTCCACACGCTGATGATTCTCGGCATCGTCGTATCCGTCATCGTGATGGTGATTCGCGGCGGGAATGGCGAGAAGGCGATGGCCACGGGTTTCGGGATGTTCGCCGCGTTCTCGATGATCCGCTTTCGCACTTCGCTCTCCGAAGCGCGCGATGTCGCGTTCATCTTTTTTGCGATGACCGCGGGCCTCGCCGTCGGCGCGAGGCAATATGGCCTCGCCGCGGCGACGACTGCATTTATCTGCGCGATGATCTATTGGTTCTCGCGCGGCAACTGGTTTGCGCCGAACCGCGCGAGCCATTACCTGCGCATCCGCGTGACGAACGACATCAACTACGACGAGGCGTTTGAAGCCGTGTTCGGAAAGTTCTTGGAGCGCCACGACCTCATTTCCGTCGAGTCCATCCAGGCAGGGATGATGACCGAGTTGCGCTACAACATTTCGCTGCGCACACAGCACAAACCCGGCGAGCTTGTCTCCGCCATCCAGCAGGTGAACGGAAACAACCGCGTGCTGCTCACCTCCGCCGCACCGGGCCGCACGCTCGGTACGGACTAGCCAAATTTTTCCCGATGGACGGCAAGCAGTCGCTGGAATCCTCCCTCTCGCCGCTGCTCGATCCCGAGGCGATTCAGAAGACCGAGTATCTCGGCCTCCAGGCGCGCACAATCGTCGAGGGCTACATGGCCGGCGCGCACAAGTCGCCGTTCCGCGGATTCGCCGTCGAGTTTTCGCAGCACCGGGAATACGTCCCCGGCGACGACACCCGGCATCTCGACTGGAAGGTGCTCGGTCGCAGCGACCGCTACTACATCAAGCAATACGAGCAGGAGACGAACTTCGTCGCGCACCTGCTGCTCGATGGCAGCGAGAGCATGCGCTACGGCTCCGGCAGCGTGACGAAGCTCGACTACGCAAAAGTGATGGCCGCGTGCCTCGCGTATCTCATCCTCCTCCAGCGCGACGCCGCGGCGGTGACGGTTTTCGACGACAAGCCGCGCGAGCACCTGCCGCGCACGGACAGCCTCGCGAAGATTCTCACCATCTGCGCCGTGCTGGGCGCGTTCAATCCCACGCAGCCCACAGCAATTTCCGAGACGCTCGACGACCTCGCGCGCAAGACGCGCCGCCGTGGCATCGTGATCCTCACCAGCGATTGTTTCGACGACGAGGACAAGCTCATCCGCGGCATCCAGCACCTGCGCTTCGTCGGGCACGAGGTCATCGTCTTCCAAGTGCTCGACCCGCACGAGATGTCGTTCCCGTTTCAGGGCAACGTCGAGTTCATCGGGCTGGAAGCGCAGGGTCGCATGCTCACGCGCCCCTCGGAAATACGGAAAAGCTACCTCGATGAATTCGGCGCATTCCTCGACCGCATCCGCCTCGGCTGC
>JBDSAR010000585.1:0-4529 GCA_039922035.1 Chthoniobacteraceae bacterium | reverse complement strand
CGCCCCGTGAGCAACGCCGCGCGCGATGCCGCGCAGAACGGAGCGGTGACATAGCCGCTCGTAAAGCGCGTGCCGCCCGCCGCGAGCGCATCAATGTTGGGCGTCGGGATGTCCTTCCCCCCGTAGCAACCGAGTTCGCCATACCCGAGGTCGTCGGCGACGATGAAGAGGATGTTCGGGCGCGGTTGTGCTGCGGATGCCGATATGACGCCGTAAAGCAGCAGGGCGGCGAGGAGTTTGAAGGCGTTTCTCATCATTCGTCATTAGCGGCTCAGCTTCTCATCCCCGTGCTTCTTCACCCAATCGCGCATCCACGGCGCGGTCGGGCACCCGATGTCGAGTTTCGACTTGCCGAGGTTTATGTTTCATTTTTGCGGACGACGGTGCATTGGCGATCGGCTCGTCTATTGCGCCTCCTTCGTCCTTTTCCTAGGCGGAGTTCCCTGCTTTTCAGTGTCAGGAGCCCATTCGGACGGCATGGGGTTCGCCACGGTCAGCGCACAGTTGTCGCCGTATTGCGGTTGCGTCTTCTGCATGAGCGCGAGCAGTTCCTTTACTTTGCCGGCCGACTCCGGATCCGTAGCGAGATTCTTCATCTCATGCGGGTCGTTCTGAAGGTCGAACAGTTGCGTGACGTTTACCTGCGGGTAGCGGATCAATTTCCACCGATCGTCACGAATGGAGCGCTGGACGTTGCGGTAAGCGGTGAACAGGTGGTCGCGCACCTTCGCCTGCTGGCCTTTGATCACCGGCGCGAGGCTCTTCGCATCCAAACCCGGAGGCACGGGGATTCCACCCAGTTCGCACATCGTCGGATACACGTCATAGAGGTAGGCGAAGGATTTGGTTTCGCCCTTTGGAATGCCAGGCCCGGCGAAAATGAGCGGGACGTGCATGCCGCCGAACTCATAGAGATTCTGCTTGCCGAGTAATCCGTGCTCACCGAGCGAGAGGCCGTTGTCACCGGCCACCACGAAGATGGTGTTATCGAATTGCCCCGCCTCTTTCAGTGCGGCAATCACGCGCCCGCACTGCTCATCCCAATACGAGGTGGATGCATAGTAACGCGCACGCTTGCCGGACACATTCTCCTTCGTGCGCGGCCACGCGAGGGTCTTCTCATCGCGCACGGTCATCTCGCCGTTGTTGAACGGATGGAAGGGCAGGAAGTTCACCGGGAGCGGGACGTCAGCCGCCTTATACTTTTGGTAATACTCCTCGGTGGCGTGTTGCGGATCGTGCGGTTCGTGGCCCGCCATGTAGAGGAAAAGCGGCTTTTTCCCCGCCTGCTCATGGATGAACTTGATAATGTTGTCCGCATTCACCTTCCCGTCAGGCCCGCCATCCATATGCACATCAAATTGGTCATCCATCTTCTTCGGCCCGTTGCCAAACTTCCCGCTACGAATGGACGCATAGCCGCCGGCGCGGATGGTCTGCGCGAGAATGGGTGTGGTCGTATCTTTGCGGAGATAACTCTGCCCGGTCTGAATCATCGTCCGGCTCGGCATGCAGACCGCGCCGCTGTTCGACCCGAGCACATACGCATTGCGAAAGATGAATCCATTCGCGACTAGCTTGTCCACGTTCGGAGTCTTGACGATCGGATGCCCCAGCACGCCAAGGCAGTCAGGACGCAGGTCATCGGCGAGAAAGAAGACGATGTTCGGTTTTTGGGAAAGAGCATCCCCGGCGTGGAGCGTCGTGCGCAAAAGGGACAACGTTATGAGCACAGTGGACAGGAGCCTGATGATAAGTTTCATGCTTCGTTTGCAATTTGTTTAGCGTGGAATCGATTTGGCCTGCGGATGCCGGACTCGCGTCATTAGTCGAATGCCGGATTCAGCGCGCCCTTGATCTCGGCCGTCTTTCGTTTGTCAGCTTTATTTTTCTTCCTGCCGTCCTTTCCAAGTGTCATTTCCACGTCGTTCCGCTGCGCTGCGCCGGCCGTACTGCGCCCGTTGTCAATGTAGCGCTGCATGAGAGCTGACAGCTTTTCGGCGGCTTCGGGATTTGCGGCTGCGACATCCTTTGTTTCGCTGAGATCAGTTTGGAGGTTGTAGAGTTCCCGCGCCCCGCTTTTGCTAAAAATCAGCTTCCACGGTCCCTGACGGATGGCGAGGTCCCCGCCGGGCGACTGATGCACGGTCGCTTCGCGCACGGGCGTCTTGGCGTTGCCGAGAAGATCCGGGAGGATACTCACGCTGTCCTCGGCGGCGTTGTCGGGGAGCCTTGCGCCGACGATCGCCGCGCTGGTCGCGATGAGGTCATTGAGGCACACCGTGTCTTCACACGTCGAATCAGCTTTGATCTTGCCGGGCCATCGGGCAAGGAACGGCACGCGGTGGCCGCCTTCGTAAATACTCGTCTTGGCTCCCCGAAGCGGCGCGTAAACGCGGCCTGCCGCACCGTTGTCGCTGGTCGCGATGACGAGCGTGTTGCCGGCGAGATGATTGCGCTCAAGCGCGTCAAGGATCTGGCCTGTCACCCAGTCGCCTTCGTAGAGCCAGTCACCATAGCTGTCGGTCTCGCTCTTCCCCTTGAACTCCGCGGCTGGCACAATCGGCGTGTGCGGTGTGCCCAGCGGTAGATAAAGGAAGAACGGCTCGCCTGCCTTCGCACGTTCGTCGATATAAGCGACGGCTTTCCTTCCGAGCGCAGGCTGGACGGCGTCCTCGGGGAGATTCGCCGCGACTTTGTCCTGCTCCATCATCATGCCGATGTTCCGGGCATGGGTGTAGCCCGCGAATACATCGAAGCCGCGGGCGATCGGCCCTTCCGAAGCCACGGTACCGATAGGCGCGGCCTTTCCCATTTTGTCGTTGTTCCGCTCGTCCCACTTCATGCCCAAGTGCCACTTCCCGATGCAAGCCGTGTGATAGCCCTGCTGCTTAAGCATGGAGGCAACGGTAACGCGCTCGCGCTCGATGATCGGAGGCGAAAACGTCGTCAGCACTCCATATTGCCCAATGCGCGACGGATAGCGGCCGGTGAGAATACCGTAGCGCGTCGGGGTGCAAACCGAGGCGGCGGTGTGCGCGTCGGAAAATCTCATGCCCTCGTGCGCGAGTCGGGCGAGATTGGGCGTCTTGAACTCCGAGTCGGCGCGGTAGCAAGGCGGCTGGCCGTAGCCCATGTCGTCAAAAAGAATGAAGATGATGTTGGGCTTTTGCTCAAATTCGTCAGTGGCGTGCAGCGCAGTCAGTGGCGCGAGGAGCAATGCGCTGAAGGCAGTTAGTGGAATTCTTAAACCTGGTCTCATGATGAACAATTTTACGGAGTTACTTGCTGTGTGGGGGTTGCAGTCCTTCACCTTCCCTTTTCCGAAAAGTCCAGAACCCGCTTAGTGAGGCCAACGCTCACGGAGATTTTATCGCTGCCGAAGACTCCGTTGAGATATGGGCTTTGATAGGTTGCCGCAGGATGCAAGTCCACCGTCTTTCCGTTGATGAGCGGAAGGGCGAAGCTGTCGGGGGTTTGCGGGACGTAGCGCGTGACTTCGAGATGATTCCCGGACGGTCCAAAGTGGTAGTCCACCTTGTCGGTGGTGACTTTCAGCTCGTTCGCAAGAACAGTGGACTGGAACTTCTCGAAGGATCCATCGCCCGTGATGTCACCGGCGTGGAGGAGGATGCGCGACTGGTCTTTGGTTTTGTCGAAGTGTGCTGGCGTTGCCACCTCGCCCTTCTGGTCCCACTGATACGCGCCCTCGAGGAACTTCACGCCGACGAAGGCCTTGTCGTTGCTGGCGAAGATCCAGCCGTCTTTCTCGACACGTTTCAGCGCCTTGCCCTCGAAGCCGATGCCGACTGAGCCCGTGCTGTAAGAGCCCATGAGTTTGTCGGGGGCGATGCGCTGGAGGATGAGGACGTTCTCGTGCTGGATGCTCCAGAGCGAATGCTGTGGGCGGCCGCCGCTGGGATGCTCGATAACCGCATGCACAGAACTGAATTCATCGCTCGCCGGATCATCGAATAACATCCCACACGCGCGATTCTGCTTGGAGATGCCGGCATAGATCACGGTTGCCTTACCGGTCTTCGGATCGGGCTTGGAAAGAGCAGGATTCTGCAAGGTGCTGCCGAGCAGGTAATGCGGAGCGCGGTAGCCGTAGTTAACGAGCGCGGAGTCGGCGGCGAGCCGCTGGCCAGTTTCTTCGTCTGACCTGGGCGACTCAAGCTCCCCGAGAACCCGGTTGCGGATGACGAAGGGTCGCGCCGCCGGAAACGCCCGGTAGCGGAGGAAAAGCGCCTCGGGCGGCAGTTGATAGCGGCTGGTTTCGATAACGCGGGAATGACTGGAACCCGCAGGATGGCTTTTCGTTGCGTAGAGCAGATTCTTGTAAGACTCGAAGGCATTCGCGCCTGGGTAGGCGCGACTTCGTCCGCCACCGCGACGACCATGCACGGAGATTTGTTCCTCTTCGATGAATGCGAGATCAAGTAACAGCCCGAAGCGTTTCCGAATGACGGGATCGGGAGAGAGTTCGTGGAGGTTGAACAGCCCGGGCCAGGAGTATTTCTGATAGC
>JBDSAR010000584.1:0-7754 GCA_039922035.1 Chthoniobacteraceae bacterium | reverse complement strand
AGCGGATTTCGACGCGCCGGTGCAGTGCGGCTGCAATCCGATTGAGCATCGCAATGGAGTGTGGTTCGTAATCCGCATCTTCGAACCGGCAGCATACTCGCATGCTCGCGGTGGACTTTGTGGTGTTCGGGATTGACGGTTGGCTGATGTGCTACACATTTGGAGCACCATGAAGACTGCGACCGTCCGAGACCTGAGAAACCACTACACCAAACTGCTGGCGTGGATCGCGGCCGGGGAGGAAATCATCATCACCCAGCGCGGCAAATCCATCGCGAGGCTGACGCCGGAGCGGGGGACGGAGGCGGCGAAGGTGGACTGGTCGCGGAGTGCGGCAGTCACACGGGATCGCTCGGGTGAGAAAGTCCTGAGTGCGGCGGAATCCGCACGGCTCATCGCGGAGGCGGGTGGCCGATGGTAGTCTGCGCGGACACGAGTTTCCTTTTCGCGGTGTATGGGAATGACGTGCATACGCCGAAGGCGCTGAGGTGGTCCCGAAGCAGCCGCCGGCCAGTGCGGATTTCCGAGCTGGCAGAATACGAGTTGGGAAATGCGCTCCGCTTTGCAGAATTTTCCAAGCGGCTGGCTGCGGGGCAGGCGGCGACATTTTGGGCGCAATACGAGGCGGATCGGGTGGCTGGAAGAGTGCGCGTGGAGGTGTGCAATCTGGCAGGCGTGGTGGCTGAGGCCAGACGGCTTTCCGGCACGCACACGCTCACCGGCGGCCATCGCGGATTCGATATTCTCCACGTTGCGGCGGCGCTGGTGCTGGGGGCCGATGAATTTCTGACGTTCGACGCAAACCAGAAGAAGCTGGCTGAATCGGAAGGGCTGGCAGTGACCGGGATTGAGGGCGGTGTTTGAGGCGAGTGCTGGCAGGATGACGAGGGTATGAGATGGTGTTCCAGCACGGGCAACTGACCACCGGGACGAATCCGCCGGATTGCTTGGGAACGCGGTGTCCGGTGCGTGGTGTGTCGGAGTTCAGACCTTGCGAATCACCCCGTCGCTCATTTCCGCGACCACGGCGTAGAGCGAGCGGTGGGCGCACCACCGGATGTCTTCGCGCTGGCTGTCGGCCATGAGAGTGCGGCCCCGGCGGGAGTCGTGCAGGCAGTGCATGGGGTCTTCCTGATATTTGCGGAAGACCGATGCGGTGATTCTTGCGGCATCGCTGCACGCGGCTTCCGGGAACTGGCTGCACAGCATGCCGGCGGCGAAGAGATCCTCGAGCGCAGGTTCGCGGACGGTGCCGGCGCAGACGAGCAGGAGGCTGTCGGGGTCATCGGCTTTCATATGTGCGATCAGCGCGCCCATATTCAGCAGGGAGCCGATGAGCACGCGGCCGGCCTTGGCGCAGGCGCGGAGTGCGGCGTTGCAGTTGGTCGTGAGTGAGATGATCCGTTCCTCGTTGAGCTTGCGGTAGTCGAGCGGTGAATTGCCGAGGTCGAAGCCATCGAACCGGACTCCGCGCCGCTCGCCGGCGAGCAGTGCGCGAGGGACCGCCTTTTTCAACTCCAGCGCCTCGGGAATCGTGGCGACGGGATGGATCTCCGTCGCGCCATTCGCCAGCGCGGTGATGTACACGGACGTGGCGCGGAGCACGTCGAAGACGACGGCGGTGGTCGTGCCCAGGTCGCGCTCGGGCAGCAGTTCGATTTCCATGGGCAAAATGGCCGCGTCAATTCTCATCGGTTGGTTTCGTGCAGTGGTGCGTTGGTTGGCATGAACGGCCTCCTGCGCACTCGCGCGTTCACTGGATTGCGCGGGACGATGGAGAAATTGCGGGAGAATCGAAAGGAAATTCCCGGCGTGCGCGGCGGTGGGGCGTCGGCACTTGCCGGGCTGCGGTCATCCGTTAAGGTCGCGCGCTTTCGACGCATGGAACCGAACAAGATTCTCAAACGCATTCAGGACATCGAGCAGGAGTTGGTGAGCCTGCGGGCGGAAATGGCGCCGCGGCGATCGTGGGGAAAGGTGGTCGGCGGGGCGGGGAAGTTTCTGATTTCGTACTGGGCGCTGATGTCGTTCATGGCAGCGATCGCGACGGCGACATACGTGAAGTACGCGTTCAACATTGACTACTTCGAGAGCTACCGGAATGCGTCGGCGGTGAAGCGACTGTCGGAATTCCACCGGCAGATGGGTGACGAGATGTTCGTGCGCAATAACTGGAAGCAGGCGCTCGCGAGCTACAAGGCGGCGACGGCGGCGAATCCGGCGAACACCGCGGCGGCGCTCGGCGAGGTGAAGGCGAGCGTGTTCATCCCGGAGGCGGGGCAGAAGTTCATCGATCCGGGAATCTCCGCCTCGAAGATCAAGAAGCTGCGCGAACTTTATCCGGACGATCCGCAGGTCTCCTTTTTGGAAGTGGTGCAGGCATTCCAGAATGGTCAGACGGAGCAGAGTCTCGCGAAGTGCGAGGAGGTCCTTTTGCGGCACACGAAGTTCGCCGGCGGCTACGTCTTCAAGTCATACCTTTTGCAGAGCCGGGCGGATTTCAAGGCGGCGGCGGCGACGCTGGAGAAGCTGCTCACCTTTGATCCGGACAATGGACAGGCGCAGTCGAACCTCGGCTATTGCTACCTTTTCACCGGCCAGACCAAGGAAGCCATGCAGCATCTCGAACTCGGCCTGGTGCATTTTCCGTGCATGGTCAATGCCATCAGCTTTGCCGAAGCCTGCCGGATGTCCGGCGATCTCGCGCGGGCGGAGGGGCTCATCGCCTTTGCGGAACGCGGCTTCAACCTGCAGGGCTCGGAGGAGGAATATTTCGCGAGCGGACAGTGGCTGTGGAATTTCCTGCCGGAAAAGGACGGCGATGTGGAGTCGCCGAAGAACACGATCACTTGCGACACGCCGGAGCAAAAGCGTGCGGTCCTGCGCATCAGCCAGGGCATGCTCGCCGCGACGAGCGGTGATGGAAAAGCGGCGATGGAGCGTTTTGCCGAAGTGCTGACACTGGAGCCGCAGTATCAGGCGTTCCTCGTGAACAAGCTTCGCGCCACGGTGTTCGCGGGCGTCGTGGCGGATGACATCAAGGCGAAGATGGTCCACTACGCGAAGGCGCTGGAATCACCGGAAGCCTTGCGCTGATTTTCTGAATGCCCGTCCGGTGGCGACGGCGATTCGGAGTTGAACAAGCGGGCGAATCCATAACTCTCGGCGCACAGGCATCAACGTCATGGAAACCATCCCCGATCCCTTTCACGATCCACGCAAAGAAACCGGTGTGCTGAAGTGCGAATTTCAGGGCGAGAGCGTGCCGATGATTCTGCGGCACGAGGACGTGCGGCGCGCGGCGAAGGACTGGAAGGCGCTCAGCTCGGATGCGCCGTTCCGCGTGCCGATCCCGTCGGAGGAGGATGTGCGCTCGATGCGGCAATTGCCCATCGAGACGAATCCGCCCGAGCACACGGAGTATCGCGAAATCGTCGAGCCGTTTTTCGCGCGGGCGAAAAATCCCGAGGTGATCGCGAAGGTGGAAAAGCTGATCGAGTCGTTGCTCGATGCCGCGCTCGGTCGCGAGTCTGTTGAGGTCGTGAGCGAGTTCGCGCTGCCGCTGCAGTCGCGCGCGCTCACGCATTTGCTGAACATGCCGGAGACGGAGGCGGAGACTTGGATCCGCTGGGGCATCCACGTGTTCCGCGTCGAGGACGGCGAACTCGGGAAGGAGAAAGGGGCGTCGCTTGAGGTGTATCTGCGGCAGCAATTCGATCGTGCGGAGGCGAATCCGGGCGATGATTTTTTCAGCGCGCTGACGACGGCGACCTTTCGCGGGCGACCGCTCACGCGCGAGGAGATGATGGGCTTCGCGAATCTCACCTTCGCCGGCGGGCGCGACACGATCATCCACTCGGTCTCGTCCGCCCTCGGCTATCTCGGGCGGCATCCCGAGGCGCTCGAATTCCTGCGGCAGGACCCGAAGCGCATCGTGCTCGCGTGTGAGGAGATTTTCCGCGCCTTCATGCCGCTCACGCACATCGGCCGCGTGTGCCCGGTGGAGACGGAGGTGCATGGGGTCACCGTCCCGCCCGGCGGCCGCGTGTCGCTCTGCTGGGCGTCGGCGAATCTCGATGCGGCAGCATTCGACAAGCCCGACGAGGTGCATCTCGACCGCAAGCCGAACCCGCACCTTTCCTTCGGTTTCGGCACGCACCTTTGCCTCGGGGCACCGCACGCGCGCCTGCTGCTGCGCATGCTCCTGCAAAAATGTACCGAGCGCGTCGGCAAAATCACGATCCTCGAAGCGCACGAGCGTGTGGAAATCGAACCGGCCTACCGCCGCGCGAACGGCTACGAGTCGCTGAGGGTAAAACTGTCGCCGCTGTGATCGCTGCGTGCGATCAGCGGATCAAAATAGCGTGCGCACGGCCGGCTTGGTGACCTTGCCCATCGCGTTGCGCGGAAGCTCATCCACGACGAGCACCAGCGGCGCGCACGGCAGATACGGCGCTTTCGCTCGCGCACCACGGACAGCCGCCGCGGGCATCCCGCCTCGGCGAACTGGCTGGCCGGCGTGCCCGCGCCGGACGCGCCGGGCATGGTCTGGCAGAGCGACTTCACCTATGTCGAAACCCCCGAAGGTTGGCTCTTCCTCGCCTTCACTCTCGCCGCCTGCATCCGACGCTGCGTGGCCCACCATTTCCGCGCGGATATTTGCGGCGAAAACTCACCGCCGCAACCCTCGCCCTCGCCCTGCAACGCCACAGCGACCGCGGCGTGCCCGGTGCCGCCACCGCCTTTGCGTTTCTCGCCGCTGCCAATGGCGTGACTCTGAGCATGAGCCGCACCGCCAACCCGTATGACCATGCGCTGGCCGAAAGCTTCTTGGCCACCCCCAAGGCCGAATGCTCCCCCGACTCCCGCCCGCCCGCCGGCGCCGCCGCGGAACTCATGGCCTTCGACGACATCGAATCCTTCGACAACTCCCGCCGAAGACACAGCTCCCTCGGCCAGCACCCGCCTCGCGACTTCGAAGCTCAGATGTCCCCCACAACTATAACAACCGAAGCAACTAACCAGCAATACACCATACCGCGGTCATCGCTTTCGAAGAAAGATCACGATGTAGACTGCGGTGGAGAGGATGTTGGGTCGCTCCTGACTCAGCGAAGCGGAGCATGAAATACTTGTTATCGTCTCCGGGCGTGCCATCTTCAAACACCTCCAAATGTTCTTGTCCAAAGCAAAAAAGAAATCCGCCTGGGTTCAGTCCGCTCTTGAACGGTTTGAGCGACCACTCCTCCAGTATGCTCAGAGCATCCTGCAAGACCTCGATCGTGCTCGTGACACCGTACAGGAGACGTTCATGCGACTCCACAAACAGGATCAGGCTGCCATTGAAGGCCATCTCTCGCAGTGGCTTTTTACCGTCTGTCGAAACTGCGCGCTGAAATCACTGAAGAAGGAACACCGCTACATTTACGTTGAAGATAAGGAATTCGACCATCATCGGGTGGAAACTCCTACACCTCTTCAGGAAATGGCGCGCCGTGAAACGGTTGAGCGTTTGATGGAGCATGTGAAGGTGATGCCGAAGAATCAGCAGGAAGTTGTGCGGTTGCGCTTCCATGGGAATCATTCGTATCAGGAAATCAGCCAGATTACCGGTCTCAGCGTGGGGAATGTTGGCTTCATCCTGAATGCTGCGATGCGTCATTTGCGGGAGAAAATGGAGCGCGACGAAAAGGACGAGAAAATCATCTATCTGGCCAAACGGGTTGCTTGAGCAGGGTGAACGCTGGTTGAACCCTTGAGCGTCATCGGAAACCTGCTTTGGATTATCTTTGGTGGAGGGTTGGTAATTGCCTTCTGGTATTTCGTGACCGGATTGCTTCTCTGCCTGACCATCATTGGAATCCCATTCGGTTACCAGCTCTTCAAGCTCGCTGGCCTAAGTCTGCTGCCTTTTGGAAGAACTATCCGCAGCATCCCGACGGCAAGCGGATGCGTGTCTCTCGTGTTCAACATCACCTGGATTCTCATCGGCGGCATCTGGATCGCACTGTCACACCTCATCTTTGCACTCCTCTGCGCCATCACCATCATCGGGATTCCGTTCGCAGCTCAACACCTCAAACTGATGGAGCTTTCCCTCACACCATTTGGGAAAGAGTTCGACTGAGCTTGGTCGGTTAGGCTAAAACGGCACACCGACGTGAGCACCGGCAGCTAGGTTGTTGGAGAACATTTGCAGGCCAGCGCCACCATGAACTCTTTGCCGGTCATTCTTTTGACTCGCGCAGCCTGACAGCACGATCACAAAGCCGATCACCAAGAAGATGAATCTCGGTCTGAACATCGAAAGGCTACTTCTTGGCCGTGGGAGACGGACCCTTGCCAGCTTTAGCGGCAGCCCAACGAGCCTTGGCAGAAGCAACCAGTTTGGCGCGGTGTTCGGGAGATATGGTGCGTTTCTTCTGCGCTGGAGCCTTTGGAGCAGGAGCTTTCTTTGCCAAGGGAGCGGAAGCCTTGGTCTTTGCGCCATTTGGATTCTCAGCCTTGATCTTGGCCCACCTGAGTTTTTGAGCTGCCACAATTCGAGCCCGACCTTCAGCAGACATCCCGCCTTTCTTCTTGGCCACTTGAGCTTTTGCAGCAGGAGCAGGAGCTTTCTTCTTTGCCCACCTTGCCTGTTGAGCCGCCTTCATCTTGGCGATTGTCTCTGGGGACCGCTTGCCCGTTCTGCCATCTGCTTTCGTCGCAGGAGATGCTTTTACGGGGGCTTTTCCAGGTGCGGCTGAACCTGAGAAAATGGAAGCGAGTTCAGCTTCGAGAGATGCGATCTGTTGACTGAGCTGAAGGCCGCGTTGAAGTTGATTGAGGGTTGGTGTGTTGGACATGTGCTCACGAATACCCTTAGCGCTGCGTCAAATCAACCATCATTCATGCTCCTCGTCCTCGTCCACTCCAGACACGGCCAAAAGTTTGCTGAAATGCGATGTATCCGAGCAATGCAAAAGACCACAAAACACCATGAAAAATAGCTTCCAAGCCGCCACTATAGCTTTCGTGCTTGTCATGTTTACCTCCTGCAAAACAGTTGAGGAGCAGCATCCATCGCCCGTGGAGACGACAGAAAAAGCTCCTAAAAGGCAGTCGGATGCCCTCCATGACTTCAAGCCAGCCGCGATTAAACTGTGATGTTTCAGGTGCGCTTGGCATGCATCGCCTGACTGTTGTTTCGCTGAATCAAGCTAGAAAGTCCCAGCACCGAGCATGACGAGCGTGCAGCCGATGATAACTTCGATACCGGCTTTCTCGGCATCTTTTGCGAGCACATCATTTTCAGTTCGGGGATTCAAGATGATGTGACGCGGTTTGGCTTGGCTGATGTGGCGAATCATTGGTGTTGAGCCTTCAGGACGTTCGGTTGTTCTGGAAAGTTTTCGCTGCGGCGATTGAAGTGAAGCTTCTACTCCCCATACCCTGTGATTTTGAAATCGCTCCTGTTATCATCTGCGAGCAGTGTGTTGGCTGCACAGGCGCTCATTCCACTTCTTGCGACAGAAACAATCCACGCTGTTGATCCCGGCGCGCAAACGGGTGCTCTTGCCAAAAAGCCAGAAGGATTCTGGCCTTCAGGCAATTCGTGATGCCTGGGGCAAGTTTGAAGATCCGGGCCGGAAGACCGGTAGTGACGATGATGCGGCCATCCGGCGAATCATCACTGACAAAGATTTCGAGGCGCTCGATGCACTCGCTTCAAAATTCAGGACCGAGAAGGCACGATATGCCTCGGGGATGTGGCG
>JBDSAR010000583.1:0-4247 GCA_039922035.1 Chthoniobacteraceae bacterium | reverse complement strand
AAATGGCCGAAGCCAGCGGCGGCGCCTACTTCCGCGAGGAAAATCTGTGGCAGTTTCCAAAAGCGATCTCCGCGAAAGCCGAGCGCATCCAAGGCACGCTCGACGGCGAACTGTGGTCCTCCCCGCTAGCCTTCATCCTCCTGCTCACTGTCGCAACTATCGAATGGGCGCTGCGCAAGCGGTGGCAGCTCAAGTGAGGCAGCCAGGTTAATCGAGAGGCGTTACGAGGTCAGCCTCTCCGAGCGCTGCGGGCCAGACGCGGCCCACGATCACGATCCCATCTCGGACCGTGTAGATGATTTTCCACCGTCGGTAGATGAGCTTCCGCCAGCCTCCCTCCCGCAGTTCATCGAGTACCGAACCAGCCTGCGGATGGGCGAGGAGCAGTTGCGCCCGCTCGTAAATGCCCAGACCAATCGCCCTCGCGGCCTACGGATTCCGGCGGGCGATGTACCGGACAATCGCCTCGATGTCCGCCGAAGCCCACTCGGTCCAGACTAGCGCTTCGCCCATTCCTCGATCCGGCTCTTCATGTCGCTGTTCGACACGAGACGTTTCTCCCGGATGTCCGCCTCGGCTTCCTCCACGGCGGCGAGAAGAGCGATCTCCTCGTTCACATCGCGGTAGCTGATGTCATCCGGCAGGCGCCGGATCGCGGACAAGACCTGTTCTTTGATGCTCATGGCGGGGAAAGTAGCACGCCCCTTGGGGGAAGCTCAAGCGTCGGGGCTTGACGGAAAACCATGCGCTTCCTCGTTCCGCTGGCGTCAGCGTTACACTACGCCGAGACACGCAAACTCCCCGAACACCGCGAAGTCCGCGGCATTCAACGTGAGCAGCGATGTGACACCCGCGCTGCGATACGTCGCCGCAAGCATGGTATCGAGCACCCGCTTGCGCCCGAGATGATACTTCGCCATTGCATCAAGAAACCATTTCACCGCACCGTCGTCCGGATCCACCCGTTCCACGTCCGGCGAATCCCACCACGCCTGCGCCCGAACTAACGCTTGCTCCATTGTCAGGGGTGCGGTGAACCGCTTTGCATCCGTGACGATATGCACGAATTCCGTCACCACCTGCGCCGCCAGCGCAAAGCTCTCCCCGGCATTCCGCAGTTCACGCACGCGCTGCCGCGCACCAGCATGTCCGGCATGACACGCGACCTCGTGGGCAACCAGCAGGCTGGTATCGAATCCGTGCCTCACGCCCGTCCCTCAAGCATTTCGTCATACCATTCCTCGCGGGTGCCGAGCGGACGCAGCATCTCACCGAGATTCAGCGGCTCCATTTCGAATACACTCTGCCGCGGCTCCGTCGCCTTTTCCCGTTTGATCTTGCGGACGAATTGTTCCAGCTCCGCAAGTTCACTCGCAGTCAGTTGCGGAATGGCGGCTTCGATTTCGGCGAGCGTGCTCATGGCGGGGAAAGTAGCACGCTCGCTGGAGGAAGCTCAAGCGCCGGGTCACTGCGAATAATTTGTCCGTCCTTCGTTCCCGCGCCAGCCTTCTGGTTGGTCTGGGTGGTTGACACGCGCGCACATTGCAAACGCCGTTCGTCGCTGTCAATCGAAGGTGGCTGACGATTCCAAGTGCGGCGGGCACCACGCAAGATGCGTCAGCTCGAAAAAGCGCTGTTCAGCCAACGAGCTGTTTGTGAACGTGAGGACATGCTCGTGAATAAACAATTCTAGCATGGATAAGCTTGAAAAATGGCACGCCCACTTCGTTGACGTAAAAACGTTAGTCAAATGGGTGGAAGCACGCAAGCGGGCAGGTATGCGTCAGAACCGTCGTACGCGGGAAATCTGGACTGCCTGCCTTTTCACCATTTGCTTGGAGCACAATGAGGACAAGCGGTTTCTTATTGGGTTTCCCGGGCGCGGTGTCCCGAAAGTTACTGTGACGGTGGATCAGATTTTTGCCGACGACTTTGGTGAGATCGAGGATTGGGATGTGATTCTGGTCGCTGATCTTGGCCCCGACGGTCCCGCGGACCGTGAGTTCCATCAGTGCCAGCTCGTGAGTTATTGCTTCCGTCCTCATCCGAGTTCTGAGGATCTGATTGCATTCCTTGAGGAGAAGAAGGTGAAAAAATGCCCGCCGGATGCCGACTTGAGGCTGATTGTCCACCTTGATGATGCGAAACCATTCTCGTTCGATTGGGTAAAAATATCCATCCACTTTCATATGCGGCGACCAAAATGCCCTTATAACCAAGTCTTTCTCTTGGCGGAAATGGGAACTGTCGAGAATCGCCACTGGTCTTGCTGGCAAGTGTATCCGTTAGGGCTTCCAATGAAAGACATGGATGTCGAGACGGCGAGAAGAGTTCTTGATGATAGGACGAGTTACGTCGTCAAATTCGATCCGCCGAAGCATGACGGTATCCAATCCTGACGGGACCAAGGGACCGTAACAAAGATTGTTTTTGGAAGGAGAATCCCACTGCCTTCGCCCACTGGGGGCGGTAACGGGGGAGATTACCCCAGCATTCGCCTCCCTTGAGCAGGACTTGAGGGAACCTTCCTCCACCTCTGGAAAGGTCTTGCACCTAGACTTTGGAGCGAGGAACCGATTTGCCGTCCCTTTTTTCTGGGCAGCAATGGTATAAGGAACAGGGAGCAGGGTACTGGTTATTTTTCACTTTGCACCATTGGCGATCACAAAGTCCACCAACTCCTGGCATTCGAAGAACGACGGCGTGGCCCTGTGCCCTTCGCCGGAGATGAGCTTCACGGTGATTTGACCGCCTCCGGCCTCATAGCGTTCCTTCAGCACGCGAGTGTTCTCGGCGTAAGGCACCGTAGCATCGGAGTCCCCTTGTATGACAAACATCGGCACCTTGTTTGCCAGCAGGCCCTTCAAATTGTCCACCGGGTTGAGCTCGCCGAGCTTGGCGACGAATTCGGCTTGGGGGCGAGGGTGACGGCCATGTTCTTCATCGGGTAGCTGGTGAGATTGCACACGGGATAAATGCCCACCCAGGCGCGCACCTTGTCGGGATGCCGGAACGCCCACGCGAGCGTCATAATGCCGCCGCGACTCTGGCCGAGCAGGATCGGCTTGGGTGAATAGCCGCGCCGGACCATCTCGTCGTAGCACCGCGTGAACTTCGCCGTGCTGGCCGGCCCGCCGCGCACCTCGCCGAGGTCGAACCCCGCGATGCTGATGCCCGCCTTCAGGAAGCTCTCGAAATACAACTTGCGCCCCGCGAGCGACACACCCTTAAGCGTCGGCGCAAACCAAAGCCACGGTTTACCCTCGGCGGGCTTGGGTGCGGCATAAAGGAAGGCCTTGTTTCCATCGACCTCGAAGGTCTCGGCGACGCGTGGCAGCTTGTCGTCGGCGGTGACAGGCAGCGGGAGCAGCGAGAGCAAAGCCAGCAGGAACGGCAGGGCGGGTGGGTTCATCGGGTTAGAGTGTGGAGCATACTGGGAAAATACGAGCGGCGTTCGCGGCGGAAGGTTGAAATTTCTGCGGAAAGGAGCGTCCGTAGGCGCATGGCTCAGTTTCCTGATGAACAATCCGAGGATGGTGAATTCGCGCGGCAGGAGGATGCGTTTCGAGATTGGGTCAGCGGCGATGGGTCCACGGCTTATCCGCTGGAGAGCGGGCGGTATCATCTTTACGTCTCGCTCGCGTGTCCTTGGGCGAGTCGCACGGTCATCGTTCGGCATCTGGCCGGGCTGGAGGAGAGCATCGGGCTCACTGTGCTGGACCCGGTTCGCGACGGGCGCGGGTGGGCTTTTCGCGAGGGGCCGGGCTTCACGACCGATCCGGTCAATGGCTTCCATTTTCTCAGCGAAGCTTATGCGGCCAGCGATCCGCATTTCGACGGGCGCGTGACGGTGCCGGTGCTGTGGGACAAGACCACGCGTCGCATCGTGAACAACTCCGAGGACGACATCTGCCGCATGTTCAACGATGCCTTCGGCGGACGGCAGCGCGCCGATCTTTTCCCCGCGGACCTGGAGCCGGCGCACGCGGAGTTGGCGAAATTCATCTACGAGAACGTGAACAACGGCGTGTATCGCGCCGGCTTTGCCGACAAACAATCCGCCTACGAGCGCGCGTTCCGCACGCTCTTTGCCGCGCTGGATGAACTCGAGTCGCGCCTTGCCACGCGGCGCTGGCTTTTCGGCGCGCGCATCGTGGAGGCGGACTGGCGGCTCTTCTGCACGCTCGTGCGGTTCGACGCGGTGTATCACGGGCACTTCAAGTGCAACCTGCGGCGCATCGCGGACT
>JBDSAR010000582.1:0-2916 GCA_039922035.1 Chthoniobacteraceae bacterium | reverse complement strand
CCCGGCGACCCGGCGAAGGGCGGGGCCGCCGCATTGATCTGCCAAGCCTGCCACCTCATGGGCACGACCGGCGGCAACATCGGTCCGAATCTCAGCGGCGTCGGCGCGATGGGCACCGAGGCGATTTTGCGCAACATCATCCAGCCCAATGCCGCGATGGAAAACGGCTATCGCATTTACCGCGTGGAGCTGAAAACCGGCGACCTCGTGGACGCGCTCTACGTGAGCGAGGACAACGCCGCGCTCGTCGTGCGCATGCCCGGCATGGATGATCGCCGCATTCCGAAATCGGAAATCCGCTCCGCAAAATACCTGCGCCGCTCGCTCATGCCCGAGGGCCTGCTCGACGCGTTCACGCCGGAGGAGGTGACCGACCTATTTGCGTATCTGAAATCGCTGAGGTAACCGGCTCGCCGTCCATTTTTCGGCTCGTCATCCGGAACTGTTTGCGTGTTGAGATTCCCGTGCCGCCAGTTCGCAGATATGTGAAGGGGTGCCGCTCATTCAAATCCAGACCCCAACCAAAATGTCGCAAACTTCGTCGAACCCGTTCTCCCTCAAGGGGCGCGTGGCGCTTGTGACCGGCAGCACCACCGGTCTCGGTAAAGCGATGGCCGTCGCGCTGGGGCGCGCAGGCGCGAAGGTGGCGCTCAATTTCCAAAACAACACGGAGCGCGCGGAGAAGGCGTTCGCCGAATTTCGCGCAGCGGGCGGCGAGGGGATGCTCGTGCGCGGCGACGTGAGCAGCGAGACGGATGTTCCGCGCATCGTCGCTGAAATCGCGAAGACACTTGGCCTCGTGGACATCCTCGTGCTGAACGCCACGCCCGCGCAGCCGCAGAAGCCGATCGAGGAATACGACTGGGCGTTTTACCAGCAGATGTTGGATTTTTTCGTGAAGAGCCCATACCTGCTCGCGCGCGCGTGCCTGCCCCACATGAAGGCGCAGCGCTGGGGGCGAATCATCAATATCGGGAGCGAAGTCGTCGCGCGCGGCGTACCGAATTTCACCGCCTACATCGCCGCGAAGGGTGGGCAAAACGGATTCAACCGAGGGCTCGCGACCGAGGTCGCGAAGTGGGGCATCACAGTAAATATGATCGCGCCGGGCTGGATTCCCGTCGAGCGGCACGAGAACGATCCGCAGGAGCAGAAGGACGGCTACCGCGCGCTCATCCCCGCGGATCGTTGGGGCGTTCCGGACGACATCGGTGGCGCGCTTGTCTTTCTCGCGAGCGATGCGGCGTCATTTGTCACCGGGCAGAATCTGCATGTGAATGGCGGCATGACGGTGCACTGAGCGAGGTGGGGTGGGCGCGGGCCACGATTTTTGAAACGCCGAGAAGCAGAGAGGCAGAGGCCCGGAGGGGACGGAGCAACCTTCCTGCTTTCCCATGTCTTCTCCGCGTCTCCGCTTCTCTGCGTTTCGGTCTGCCCGATTTTTGCACACTGCTTTGCTGGCAGAGCCAACAGGCTGGCAAATCTGTTTCCAAAGCCCGCGCGGCATGTTCAGCATCCGCATCCTCTCTCCCATGAATCCAAAAATCCCCACACGCACTTTTCTCCTCACACTTTCCGTCGCGACCGCCGCGCTTTTCACCGCCTGCGACAAGAAGCCCGATGCCGGTGCATCGTCTGGCACGTCAGGCGGGAAAAAGAAGCTCGCTTACGTCACGAATGGCGTGGACCCGTTTTGGAACACGGCGACGGCGGGTGTGCGTGCGGCGGAGAAGAAGTTTGGCGTCGAGTGCGAGGTGCTCATGCCGCCGAAGGGCGTCGTGGATCAAAAGCGCATGGTCGAGGGCCTGCTCGCACGCGGCGTGGATGGCATCGCGATCAGCTCGATTGATCCGAAAAACCAGATCGATCTCATCAATGAAGCGGCGGCGCGCTGCCCGGTGATCACGCACGACTCGGATGCGCCGGAATCGAAGCGCTTGTGCTTTGTCGGCATGGACAACTACAAGGCCGGTCGCGCGGCGGGAAAACTCGTGAAGTCAGCGCTGCCGGATGGCGGCAAAGTGATGATTTTCGTGGGCCGCCTTGAGCAGCTCAATTCGCAGCAGCGCAGGCAGGGCGTGATTGACGAACTGCTCGACCGTCCCGCGGAGACGACCGGCGCGACGATGAAGGCGGACCCGAACGGCACGCCGCTCACCGGCGGAAAATTTACCGTCCTCGACACGCGGACGGACAACTTTGACTACGCGCGCGCGAAGGCGAATGCGCAGGACGCGATGGCATCGGTGCCTAATCTCGCATGCATGGTCGGCCTCTACGCCTACAACGCGCCGCAGTGCATGGAGGCCGCGAAGGAGGCGGGGAAAATGGGCACGATGAAAATCGTGAGCTTCGACGAGCAGGAGGCGGTGCTGCAGGGAATCGTGGACGGCACAGTCGTTGGAACGATCAGCCAGCAGCCGTATTACTACGGCTTCGAGTCGGTGCGAATTTTGAGCGGCCTCGCGAACGGCGACAAATCCGTGCTGCCACCCGGCGGATTTTTCGAGGTGCCGATCGTGGAGGTGACGAAGGCAAACGTGGAGAAATTCCGCACGGACCTGAAGAAGATGCAGGAAGCCGGAAAGTAACGGCAGCGGCGACGAACGCGATGAACCTCCCGGAGCCGAACGGACGTCCGTTGCTCGAAGTGCGCGGGCTGTGCAAGCGCTTTCCCGGCGTGCGCGCGCTGCACAAGGTGAATCTCACGCTCGCGCGCGGCGAGGTGCTTGCGGTGATTGGCGAGAACGGCGCGGGCAAGAGCACGCTGATGAAAATCCTCGCAGGCGTGCAGGAGCCGGACACGGGCGAGATCCTCGTGAATGGCGAACGCGTGCGCTTCGACAATGTTCGCAGTGCGGAGCGCGCGGGCATCGCGCTCATCCATCAGGAGCTGAATCTCGCGGACAATCTCGA
>JBDSAR010000581.1:0-4331 GCA_039922035.1 Chthoniobacteraceae bacterium | reverse complement strand
TTCGTATTTCCTCGCCACGCGAACGCTTCGCACCCGGTTCGGTCAGCGTGAGGCTGCGGCTGTTGTCCGCGATCACGGCGAAGACATTCGCACCCGGTTTCGCCCGCTCATGGCTCCACATCGGCTCTAGCAGACAGCCCAGCAGGGCAGCGACCCCGAGCCCCTTCAGCACCGCGCACAGCGCCCGCAACCCGGCACGTCCGGAACTCCGCGCATACGACCACGCGACAAACCCAAGCGCCGCGGCAAACGCGACGAGCACCGGAACCAGCCAGACCTTCTGCGCTAGGAAAACCGAGCCGAGGATCATCAGCGGCTCCGGCCCAGTTCCTCGTAGTATTTCCGCACGCGCTCCGAGTATTTCACCGGCACCGGGTCGCGATCGATCGGCACGAGCGACTCCTTCGATTCACGACGCGCGAGTTCCTCGCTAACGCGGTTGCGAAGTTCCGTGAGCGGCTTGCTGATCTGCGACTTCACGATGTCCCACTTCGGCTGCGCCCCCTCGCGCTTGAACTCCGAACGCATCACCTTCGCCGCCTCGCGAATCTCCGCGACCTCCCGGCGCAACTGCTGCGAATCAAGCATCTCCTCGACATTCCGCAGCCGGTCCGACCAGTCCACAAAGCCATCCCCCGTGAGCGGCGCGCGCTGATCAAATTGAGGCCCGCCGTCGAGCCCGCCACCGCCATTTGCGCCGCCGTTGTTCCCGCCATTTCGCGCGCCCGCTGATGACGCGAGTTGCGCGAGTCCCGACGACGCCTTTCCACCCTGCTCCTTGCCGGGCTCACGACCGGATTGCTGATTGGAAGATTGCTTCCCGCCACCTGCACCTCCACCCGCCTGCGCACCGTCTTTGCCACGCGCGGCCTGTGAAGAAGGCGAGCCATCCTGCGGATTCTGCGATTCGCCCTTGCTGCCTGAGCCTCCCTTTCCGCCCCGCTTCCCTTCGCCGCGACCCTGCCCCTTTTGTCCGTCAGCTTTCTGGCTGTCGCCTTTCTGCCCGTCACCCTTCTCACCTTTGCCCTCTCCATTCTGACCTTCGCCTTTCTCGCCCTTGCCTTGGGCCTTCTCGCCATCCTTCGCGTCGCCCTTTTCACCACCGCTCTGCCCGCGGCCCTGCTGACCTTCACCCTTCTCTCCCTCGCCGCGCTGCGAATCACCTTTCTGTCCATCGGCCTTTTGAGTGTCGCCCTTCTTGCCTTCGCCAGACTGCGAATCGCCTTTTTCTTTTCCATCGGGAGCTTCCCCACCCGGTGATTTCGCCGTGCCGTCTTTGCCGGGAGTTGCTTCCTTCTCATCCACACCCTCGCGTGATTTTCCATCCTTGCCGCGCGATGCCTCCTTGTTCTCGGCCAAATCGGGACGCGCATTCGCCATCTCGCGCTCAAGCTGTTTGCCGAGCGAATCGAGTTCCGCGCGCGCCTGACGCAACGCCTCCGCCTCATCACCGAGCACACTCTCCGCCGCACGCTCGACACCGCTCTTCACCTTCTCCAGCTCGCCCCGCGCCTTTTCCTCAAATTGCTTCGTCTGCGCATCCATGCCGCGCCGCGCAAGCTCTCCCGCCATCTTCAGCGTCTCATCCGTGCCCGTCTGCGCATTCTCACGCAGCGTGTCGTAAAGCTGCCGCGCCAGCAGCGGCTCCGCGGCCTCCGCCTGCTCGGAAACGCGCTGCATCTGTTCGCGCAAATCACCAAGCCCCTTCTGCTGCTTCTCAAATTCCCCTGCGAGCTTCTCGCGCGGGCTGCCTCCTTCAAGCGTGCGGCGCTGCTTCACCTGCGACTTCGCGTCGAGTTGCTCCGAGATTTCCATTTGCTTCTCCGCAAGTTCGCGCGCATCCGCGCGCATCTGCCGCATCTCATCCTTGAACTCCCCGCTCGCCTTTTTGCGCAGCTCGTCGCGCATCTTCTTCAATCCCTCTTCCGCGCGCTTTCCCTCGGCGAGCGCGCGCGATGACTCGCCCTTCTGCATGGACTCCGCCGCCTGCTGCGCGTCGTTGCGCGTCTGCTCGAGCTGCTTCCGCTCCTCCGCGAAACGCGACTGATTTTCCGCCTTCTCCATCTTCTGCTTCAGCTCGTCCGCATCCGCGAGAAGCTGCTGCTCCTCCTCGCGCAAACGCTTGAGCTGACGCCGCGCCTCCTCTCGCTCCTTCTCCGTCTTCGCCTCCTCCATCGCATTTTGCAGCTCCTTCACGCGCTCGTTGATGTCCTGCTGCCGCTGCGCGAGTTCCTTGAGGCGGTTCAAGACTACGAGCTGTTCCTTCTGCTGCTCGCTCTGCTGCTGCGCCTCGCTTTGCTTTTCGTAGCGCTTCTTTTCGTCCTTCATCTCCAACTCATCAAGCTGCGCACGCTGACGGTCGCCCCGCTGCTGCCCCTTGCCCTTCCCCCGCTGATTCTTCTGCACGCGAAATTCATGCGCAGCGAGTTTTAGCAGCGCATTGTAAGCCGCCTGCTCCGCCGCGAGCGCATCCGGCAAAGGCGCAACCGCCTTCTCCGCCGCGGTGAGAAGTCCGAGTGCGCGCTCCATTTCCTGCATCACATTCGCGGCCAGTGCCGCCGACTTCGGTTCCTCGATTTTCTCCGCAAGCTTCCGAGCCATCCCGAGGGCCTCCGCCTGCGAATCCTTCACGACCGGTTCGTCCTTCAAATACTTTTCACTCGGCACAGGTGCCGCGTCGCTGTCCTCGGACCGCTTGAGATTCCACGTCGCCGTCACGATCTGCTTCTGCAAATCCGCGAGTTCCGTCGCCTCCTTTCCATTTCCACCCGGCGGCGGCTCCCCCGCACTCTCTTCGCCAGGACGGTAGATTTCCTCGAATGGCCGCACCTCGGCAAAAAAGATGTCGCTCTGCGTGCGGCGCAGCTTGCCATCCGCGCCCACATCCTCGGCCCACGCGTGCCACGACACGAGTTCGTCCACTTTCACGCCGATGCTTTCGAGCTTCAGCAACTGCTCCAGTTGCAGCCGCTCATCCGGCTTTGAATCGCGGGCGAGCGTAATCTCCTTCGTCTCGCCACCACCGACGGAATAGCTGATCCCCGCCGCGCGCAGCCCGAAGTCATCCCACGCCTCAATGCGGAACGCGACCTCCTCAATCGGAGACACGCGCTGGTCGCCCTTCGGCGTGACGATCTTCAATTCAGGACGGCGATTCGGCAGCGCATCCAGCGTGAATGTCGCAGCAAGCTTGTTCGCACGACCATCCGCGTCCTTCAGCATCAGCTCCCACGTTGCGCTCTTCTTGACCGGAAAATCCTTCAGTTCCGCGACCGCCCTCGAAGGATCCACGTTCAGCGTCACCACAGTTCCATCCTTCGCCACGAGCTGAGCGGACTGCACGGGCTTGTTGAGTTGGAACGACACATCAAGCACCGAGCCCTGCACCGCGCTCACGCGCCGTGTGTCGGCAATCGTCTTGTCCGGCAGCTTTGCGAATTCCGGGAAATGCACGATCGCATCCGCACGATCCAGCCGCGGATGCTCGAAGACCTTCACATGAAAATCACGCGTGGCGCGCCCGGCGTATTCCACGCGATACGAGAGGTCGCCCTGCACCTCCGGCACACCACCGCCGAAGACCGGATCATCGAGATTCTTCACCAGCGGGATACGCTTCCCCGGCGCGTTCACGGGACTCAGCACCAGCACGGCCTCGCTCGGCAAATTGCGGGCAAATTTCGCAAGCACGATAAGCCCGCCGCCGCGCTCAATCTCCGTGTCGCCGGGAGTCACGCTCACTTCCTCGGTCTGCGCCCGCGCCGATTCCTGCGTGGGCTTCACGATCAAATCCTGCAGCCACGTGAGCGAAAACACGAGCAGCGCCAGCATTCCAAACTGCAGCACGAACGCGCCCGCAATCTGCCAGCCCGGCACGGTCTCCACGCAATCCCGCCTCCGCATTTCCGCCACCGCGTCGGCGACCACGCGCTGCTGGAGAAAATTCAGCCCGCGCGCAGATGATTCCGGACTTTGCTCGACCGCCGTGACGAGCAGCGCGTGCAAATCCGGATGCCGCTGCTCCACGCTCCGTGCAATCGCCATGTAATCCGGCTCCCACGACTCCACCAACCGTCGCACGATCATCCACGCAGCGACGCCAGCCAGGACGAACGAGACGATGACGCCGTTGCCCGTCACATTCGATTTCCAGAGGAAGAGTGCGACCGCCGCGAGCACAAGCCAAGTCGCGGCAAGGCACAGTGTGAGACGGAGGAATCGCTGACGCCGGACGACTGGTTCCAGCGCAGACTTGAGCAGGGGCAGTGTCATGGTGTGACCCCGGTGTTGGGGCGGGTTGCGGAAAGTTTCGCAGCGATGGCCGTTTCCAC
>JBDSAR010000580.1:0-10604 GCA_039922035.1 Chthoniobacteraceae bacterium | reverse complement strand
AAGCTCGAAAACCTCGGGCTCGAAGACCTCGGCAAGGCGAAGCGCATCACCATTGACAAGGAAAACACCACGATCGTCGAAGGCACCGGCAAGGGCAGCGACATCCAGGGCCGCGTCTCGCAGATTCGCCGCCAGATCGAGGAGACCACCAGCGATTACGACCGTGAGAAGCTCCAGGAGCGTCTCGCCAAGCTCGCCGGCGGCGTCGCCGTCATCAATGTCGGTGCAGCCACCGAGACTGAGATGAAGGAAAAGAAGGCCCGCGTCGAAGACGCGCTGCACGCCACGCGCGCAGCCGTCGAAGAGGGGATCGTCCCCGGAGGCGGCGTCGCACTTATCCGTGCGCAGAAGGCGATCGACAACCTCAAGATCGAAGGCGACGAGAAGATCGGCGCTGAGATCGTGCGCCGCGCGATCGAGCAGCCGCTCCGCACGCTCGCCGACAACGCGGGCCTGGAAGGCGCGCTCATCGTCAGCGAATGCAAGCGCCGCAAGGGTAACGAAGGTCTGAACATCGCCACTGGCGAATGGGTGGACCTCGTGAAAGCCGGCGTCGTTGACCCCACGAAGGTCACGCGCAGCGCGCTGCAGAACGCCGCGTCCATCAGCGGCCTCCTGCTCACCACCGAGTGTCTCATCACCGAGATCCCGGAGAAGAAGGCACCCGCAGGCGGCGGTGACCACCATGGTCACGGCGGCGGCGGGGAGTTCTAAGCTTCGCTAAAAATAACCAGCGCTCGCAAGGGCGCGGATCAAAATCACAGCCGCCGTGTCCCGCAAGGGGCGCGGCGGTTCGCTTTTCCCGGTGGAACGTGCGCTCCGTCGTGCGTTTCCGGCCGTTCGTTTGCGGTCGGGTATCGAAGCCTCCGTGGAGCACCCGCTTCACCGCAGCAATGACCCGATTTTGCCACATGTACTGAGCGGGTTCAGGGTGTCGTTTCGCCAGCCGCTTTTCGGAGCGCCTGCCAGACCGCGCTTCCAGGTGCGATGATGCCGTCCACGGTGAGCGCAGCAGAGCTCTCGAAAACCTCAATGGCGGCCACGGTGTTTGATTTGGCGGGCGGGTGCGCGACCTTTCCATCCACACCTTTCGGATCGAGTTGCGGGAGTTTCGATGCCAGTGCAGCGGCGGTGAGAAGACGCTGCACGGTTCTCACATCTGCATCCTGATTTGCAGCGCCCATTTCCCAGCGCCCGACCGAGGCGGTGATGTGCGAACCTGTCGAAATTGTAGTCGTGGTCGTGGTCGTGGTGACACCTTGAAAATATTCATCAAGGTCCAGATCGAGGTGCAGTGTACCGTTGTCCTTGCGACTTCGCAGAACGGTCGCGGCATTCAGCAGGTACTTCTCAAACCTAGTAACCTGACTGTTGCTGAACGTGCATTCGCGATGGAAGAACAGCTTCACCGTCGGGTCTGCAGTCCAGTGCTGCGCCAAGGTCTGCAGGCCGTCATAGGTGCCGGGGTGCATATGGTGAATTTGTGAAAGGTAACCTTTTTGCTCAAATATATTGGAGTTCAGAAGCCCTGCGTCGGTATCCTTGATCGTCAGCTTCTTCACTGTCACCTGCGGCGCGCCTGCCGGAATGTCCGAGGCCTTGGTTGCTTTGACGGACTTCACTTTCCCGCCTTCAAGGTAGTAGGCAAAGGCGTAATCGCTAATGTTGCCACCCGTGAGCCGGTCGGACTGGGCAAGAAGATAGTCAAGAAGGATAAGCTCGCTCATGTCCCGCATCGCCACGAGCGACTGGACATTCGTTTGCGTGAAGGCATTCGAGCCAAGGATGGATGCGGCGCTCCGCGAGTCGGCCATGCGCTGGAATGCGCGGGTCGAATTGAGATTGGATCCTGCGTTCAGCCAATCCGAATAGTTCTCCTCGCCGGTGGTGTTCTCCAGCAGCGCACCGTAGATTTGCGTGAAATCAGAGGTGAACAGCGCGCCCGCCACTGAGGAGCCTTTGGGATTTGCATAGTACTGGTTGAAGAGGCCCCAGCTCTTGGCGATCGTGCCGTGGACTCCCATTTCGGAAGCGAGATGCACGACCTTCTTGTGCTGCTCGATGTCCATGGTACGAAGGACCGCAGGCTTGATCTCGCAGATGTCCCCGAGCGCGCGCGCGACATGATAGTACCCGAGGATCGATGCCGTGCTGGTCGTGGTGAACTGGTTGTCCGTCTGCTTGAACTTGGCCACGCACTTGCCAGTCTTCTCCACGCCGAGGCAATAGCTGGCCGTCAACTCCTGCGGCCTCGATGCACCGGCGGCGATCTCATAGACATCCACTGCAGCGCTCGTGCTTGTCCGCTTGGGCACAGTCGCGATCACCCCGGACTCGGCGCTGCCAGCCTTGTAAAAATCATATCCAGCCAGCTTCTTCTCATCAGCTATGTCCTTCGCGCCTTCCTTGCCGCGATATTTTGCGAATGGAAGGTGCTTAGGGATCACGCAGATCTCGTCCGGTCGCCCACCCGGCACTTTGAAGGTTGCTGTGCTTGTGCCCCGCTCAACCTCGCGATGGAGAGAGCCCTCGTAAAAATCCGCATCGGTCGTGCTCATGCGTTTTATGCTGTTCCTCGTCCTGCGGTTGTCCAGCCATTTTCTTCATTGCCAGCAGTCACCGAATGCCTACACCGAGGGTAACATTTATGAATCACGAATGGTATCTGACGTTTCACGGCGGCGAGGGGCGCAGTGATCTCAACAGCATCCATGTCTATTCCGCCGACGGAAAAAAGCTCCGCAAGGCACTGGATCGGGCCAGTCTTCCCGCCGACGTGGAACTCCGTGAGCTTCGTGACCATGTGTTTGGTCCGGATGGGGAACTCTATGTGGCGAATGCATACAAGAATAGCAGCCAGATCATCCGTTTCCGGGGGAAACCAAACAAGGATGGGAAGCATGTCTTCCGGGATTTGTTTGTCAGGAGTGATGCGGTCAGAAATCCCGGCTTCAGTCATCCCTTCAATATCGCCTTTGATGCAAATGGGGATCTGTATGTGACCAGCCAAAACACCAGTCTGGCACTGCGATACCATGGGCCCAACTCAGACAATGGCATGGCCGGTTCCCCGATGCCGCTTGCGCCGTCTCTCGCTGTGGCAAAGGACCGGAAATTCATGCCCGGGACATTCTGTGCCTCAGCCAAGGAAGTTGCCAACGGTCTCGTGGTGGTCCGCAAAGCTATCTTTGCAGGAGGGTTTCTTTGCGTGGCGGATCGTGATGCGGACTGCGTGAGAAAGTATGACCCAGGGACAGGTGCATATCTCGGTGCGATTGCTGCTCCATCCATGATAGACAAGCCCATCCACATTTTAGAGAAGAACGGTGTGCTTTATGTCGGAAACCGCGGCAATGAATCGGTTGCGAAGTGTGATCTGCTTACCGGACAAGTGTCGCCCTTCATTCATCCGAAGACTGGCGGGCTGAACAATCCGGCTGGACTGGCATTTGGGGAGGATGGCTATCTCTATGTGGCCAGCCGGGGTTCCCGCCAAATCCTAAGATACCGGCTCTCCGACGGGTGGCCTGACAGGCGCCCTTTCATTGATGATCTTGAGGATGACCCGGAGTTCATCGCACTTGTGAATCCGAGCTGATTCAGAAGGCGCAAGCCAGGATTGCTGGATTCCGTGTGTAACTCGCACGTTGTTCCTGATGTCTGACGTGAAGCACTGGCTGTCAAAATATCGGTTTTACAACGGGGGAGCAGATGTCCAGAGTTTCGTGCATCATGAAGAAGCCCATCTCCTCAGGTAAGTCCCGCCGTGGTTCGAAGGCGGGGAAAATCACATCGTCCCGGACGACTCCTGCCAAAAAGACGGCCCCAAAAGGGACGGCGAGGAAAAAGGCGCCGCCAAAAAAGAATGCAGGAACCGCGGCCGCGGCCCCGAAAATCCCGCGGAATGGAACGCTGCTGGCGCGCATGGCTGCGGCGAAACGAATCGAGACAAAGGATCGTCCGAAGGCTGCACCCAAGCGCGGAAAGCCGAAGCTGCGGACTGCAGCCTTGCCAGCAAGCGCTGCGACGCGGGCACTCCAGCGAAACAGTGATTTTCCGAATACCTACATCCAGACGATCTCGGTGCGACTGGAGGATCCGGACCATCCGGTGACGCTTACTTGGACCGGGCCGAATGCGACTGCGCAGGAGACGGGGCCGTTTCGCAGTTCACCTGGCGCGGGACTGCGCGGATTGAATTGTGACAACGTGGCGACGAGCCGGCGTTCCGGCAGCAATTGCACGCCCAAAGGCACGTTCAGCGTCACCGGGTTTGCGGCGCATCTCAACAGCCATCCCGAGGCGACGGATGTGACGTGGTTCGTTCCGGCTCGGGGCATAGCGCTGCATTTCTATCCTTCGGTGCCGACATTTCCGGCATCGCATGGCTGCGTCCGGCTGCAGACGCGGCGGATCGCGCAGCTCATCCAGAATAACTCACGGGTCGGTCTCACCAGCGTGATCGTGGACGGGACTTGGACTAAGCCCGCGCGCCAGCATTAGGCACGCAATGCCAGTGGGATCTGGGGCGGTGATTCGCCTGTTCGATTCCGGTGACTTGTTGTTCGCTTGTCAGCCCGTTTCATGCTCGTTCACTTGTGGCATTTTGCGATGCCAAAAATCGCGCTGGCCAGCGCTGCGACTGCCGGGCAGGGTTGCCGTTGTGAACGTGATTCAAATCAATCCGGCACCTTCCCCACCCAGGACTGAACCCGAAAGGAGCAAGGAATGTCCGAACTTCTCGTAAGGGATCGCTGGTACGCGCTGGTCGTCGCCGGACCGAGCGGATCGGGCAAAAGCGTCGTCGCCGAGGAAATCGGCAGGGAACTGAGCCTGCCTGTGATTGATGCCGATGACTATCACAGCCGCGAGGCCGTGGAGCTGATGAAGAGCGGGACGCCGCTGGCTGATGAATACCGTGAAAACTGGGCTGAGCGCATCATCGGCGGGATGGTCGCCTGGAGGCGCCGGGGGGAGAGCGTGGTCATCGCGTGCTCGTGCATTCGCCGGCGGACGCGGGATCGTTTTCGCACCTATGTGAATGAAGCGCGGATTGTCGGGGGCCAGGTGGTCATTGCATGGCTGGACGTGTCGCCGGAAGTACTGAAGGCGCGGTTGCTGCACCGGGAGGAGCAGCACACGCATTTCTTCCCGGCTTCGCTGCTCGCTTCGCAACTCGGGGCGGTGCAAACGCCCGATCCGCAGAGTGAGCCGGGCATAGTCAAAGTCGAGGTCAGGAATGATCCCCCTGATGCCGTTGCACGCAGGGTTTGGGAATCAGTTCCGGCATTGCATCCGTTTGTCGTGAGAAACTGAGGGTGCCGCCGGGCATCGGCATTGGATTCCGATTCGCAAAGCCGCAGGTGCCTGCTGTCCGGTGTCCATGCAACAGGCACTGTCACCTTTGGGCGGGCAGTGCCTGTTGGAGTCTATTTTTCAGCCGCGTGAAAAGCGGCGGAATTGGCTGAGGCTAACCTTGGAGACGGTAGTGTCCGGGAGAGGCCTTTTTGATAGCCTTGAATTTCTTCCCGGTCGTGGCGAACCACACAAACAGGTTGCGTGGGTTGATGCCAAGTGACTTTGCCAAGTCACCGACCCGGATGCCGTCTTTACCTGCCGACTTCAGTGCTGCATGGACGGATTCTGAAAGGTGTCCGCGCTGCTTGCCCGAGGTTTTCGTTCCTGCCTTGGCAGGCCTTAGCTTGGCAGCCGGAGCGGGTGCGGCATCGGGAAGCGCGCCTACGAGGCGATAGCGACCTGTTCCGGCTTTGCGGACTGCCTTGATGCTCTTGCGTGCAAATTGGAACCAGGAATGCAGTGCCGCCGGCTTTGAACCAATCGAGACAGCCAGATCCCGAACCCGGACGCCGGCATTGCCCGCGGCAGCCAGTGCCTCGAGGATGCGCTGTTTCAGCTCTCCGCGTGCTGCCCGCGGCTTCTTTCCGGAGGAAACAGGGCGGCCGGACGACGCGCCGCCTTTCGATTTCACAGTGGCTGTTGCGGGGGCCGCAGCGCTCGCGGAGAAAAGAGCGGCACTGATGTGTTCAATCCGGGTATGCAATTGGTCGAGTTTAGCCTGCAAGGCGGCACGCTCGTGCTCGATGGCCATTGCTTCTTTATACAGTTCAATACGGGATTTTGAGGACATACGAGACGGATGTCTCAGCCATGTTACGGCTAATCTCAAGCATTATCTTGATAGTAGCCATTCATGTTCCAAATGCGTGTGAAATTCCAGTTGCGGCAAGGTAGCCAGCCGTGAGGTTGCTGCGCTGGATCATGATTCCTTTGCCAAGGACGCTGTGTGGCGCTATGCTCCGCCCCCTTTATGCAAAAACCACACCTCAGCAGCCTGATTTCCGCCGCGATCGCGATGGGAATGGTGGCTGGCTGCGCCACCAAACCTCCGACACGGCTTCCACAGCCGCCGACAAAGCCAGACCCCTCCAAACCTGCGCCGCCGCCATACACTTGGAATGCAGACGCCGGCCAGGGTGCGCCGAAAATCGTCGTGGAACTGAGCAGTCAGCGCGCATATTTTTACCGCGGCGAAAATCGTGTCGGTGAAACGAAGTGCAGTACCGGCAAGAAGGGATTTGCCACGCAGGTCGGGAACTTTACGGTGATTCAGAAGGACAAAAACCACCTCTCGAATCTATATGGGAGCTTTGTCAATGAGGGCGGGGGAGTGGTGAAGCGCGATGTGGATATGAGCAAGATGACGGTGCCGGAGGGCTGCTCGTTTCTGGGTGCAAAGATGCCGTTCTATATGCGTTTCACCGGTGGATATGGGCTGCACGCGGGACATGTGCCGAACTATCCGGCCTCGCACGGCTGTGTGCGGCTGCCGAGGGTGATGGCGGAACATTTCTTCGAGAATTCCCAAATCGGCACGCCGGTCATCGTCAAGGAATAAGTGGTTCGCAAACCGGCCAGTTAGGTCAGTTGCAGAGCGTTTCGTTTAAACCGCATTCAGGGCATTTGCGCCCATATCGGCTGGAGTCCGCAGCAGCCGGCCAACCCTTGTGGATGCTTGATTCCAGCGCGATTCGCCTTCAGCCCGAGTCTGCACGCATCAGCCCGATGTTTGGACATCAGTGGACTACGGACCGATTCCGGCTCTCATGAGGGGCGCCACATTTCCACCGTTGTCTTGTTGAGTCCGACACTATCTTTTCAGCTCCCGGAAGCTCACGGCATCATGCACATCCGGCGCGATCCGATTGCTGGGGACGGTGACTTTGCCGTTTCGCATCGGGAGCCACAGTTCCCGAAATGCCAGTAGGCCCAGACACCCCATCGCTGAACTGAGCCGCGCGAGCGGCAGGTTCAAAGCGGGTGTCAGGTCGGCAAGAAATGGGACCCGCGCGGTGCGTGGGTCTCTTGTTAGCTGCTGGAACTTCATGCTCTAATACCATGGGCATAGTTGGCCTGTGCCTCGAAATGCGGCGGGAGCTGGCGTCGCTGCGGATGAGGGATGCCGCGGTGAATGCGGAGCTAACAAACCTAAACGCTTCGCCGTCGGCCGCGAACCGCAGACGAATGAGTTGTAAATCCCCACTTTCCTGTTCCTCGCATTTGTTGCGGATGAATTGCCTCATAGCGCGGATGCAGTAGGATTCTCCCTTTCGCGGGTGCGGTATTCTGCGCTCTCTTTTGCGTGTTTCCCGCATTGCGAATCGCGTAGCTGCCGCAGCGGGCCGGCGCACGGCGACGGCTCTCTTTGAATGCGCCATGTCCATGCTGCATCGATCCTCCAGCGACAACGCCCTCGCACTCCGCCTCCTGGGCTTCGTCGAGATCGCCGGCCTCTTGCAGGCCGACTCAGTGACCACGGCGGATGATTCCACAATAGGCATTCAATCCACAGAAAACGCCCCGTATGGACAAAACTGAACTCCGCCTCGATCCGCTCACGCGGGACTGGACCATTTTTAACGAGAGTCGCGCGCTGCCGCCAGTGAACGCCACCGTGCGCGACGATGTGTTCGCCAAAAGTCCGTTCCTCGCCGGGCTGGAGCATCTTGCCGCCCGCGCGCTGCATCACTCCGCCGGCCAATCCGGCTGGCAGGTGCGGGTGGTGCCAAACCGGCTGCCGGTGCTCCGCGTGGAGGGCGACTGTGCGCTGCAGGCTGACGGCCTCTACGAGCGCCTCGACGCGGTCGGCGCGAACGAAATCGTGATCGAGGATCCCGGCGCACGCAGCCTCGAGGAACTGCCGGCCGGCGCGATCGGGCAGGTGATCCGCGCGTGGACGGTGCGCATCGAGGATCTCATGCGCGACATCCGGCTGCATTCATTCACCGTGGTGAAAAGCGTGGGCCGTGCGGCGGGGCAGACGATCGCGCACAGCCTGAGCCAGATCATTGCCATGGCCGTGGTGCCGCCCGCGCTGCGCAGGAAAATCCGCCATGCGCGCGAACATTTCACGTTGCGGAGGCGTTCGCTGTTTGCGGACATCATCGAGCACGAGCGCCGCAACGCGAGCCGCGTGGTGCATGAAAATGCGGGCTGCCTGGTCTTCTGCCCGTACGCCTCGCGCGCGCCGTTCGAACTGGCCATCTGGCCGAAGCGGCAGTGTGCGGACTTTCACCTCATCACACATGACGAGGTGGCCCAGCTCGCGCTCGCGCTCGGCCTCGCGCTGCGAAAACTCAACCGCGCGATCGACCACCCGCCCTACCATCTCGCGCTCACGACCGCGCCTTCACGCACGGCATCGGCGGAGGATTGCGAATCGCTCGACGACTGCTTCCGCTGGCACCTCAGCATCACACCCGTCCTGCGCCCCGCGGATGCGCTGCCCGCGGCGACCGGCTGCCATGTGAATGGCATCTGGCCCGAGGTCGCCGCCGACTGCCTCCGCTCGCAGCCAGACGCGGGGTGACGGAGGAAGCGGATGCCTTTGCTGCTCCGGCGCCACGCGTCTCCGGCTGCTTGGCGCGCGAGCCGCCGCGTGTTTCCCGCAGCGCGGATCGCGTAGCCGCCGCAGCAGACGTGCGCACGGGGATGGCTTCCCTTCTAAAGTGCCATGTCCACGCTCCACCGATTCTCCTGCGCCGCCGCCGGAGTTGCACTTCCGCGCGTCACCAATGCGCTCGTCTGCTGCCGCCAGCGTCCTGACGATCAATGTGGAGCCGTCCGATGAACCTTCGCCTCTCGTCGCGGATCGTCCTCGTTTTCATGCTCCTGAGCGCCGCGCTCCTGACGGTTGTCGGCCTCGTCTCGTATTTCAATCCGAGCGTTCAATCGCTGGCCTTGGTCAGCATCCTGGCGCTGCTCGCCTTCACAGCCCCGGCGGTTTTTTTGGCGCGGACGATCACGCGGCCGCTACGCGCCCTGGCCGAAACGGTGAGGAACTTCTCGCGGGAAGCTGGTGCGCGGCCCGAACCGGCGTCATCCGGCGATGAAGTCAGCCTGCTGGCGCACGAATTTGAACTCATGGGCGCGCGGGTCAGTGCGCGCACTGCGGCGCTCTCGGCCGAAAGTGCGGAGCGCCAGGCTGCGCAGGAGGGCCTGCTCTTGCGCAATTCCGCGCTCCTTGCCGCGGTGAATCCCATCGTCATCGTCGATCGGCGCGGGCTGATCCAGTGGGTGAACCCGGCGTTCACGAAGCTCACCGGCTACACGGACGAGGAGGCGATCGGGCAGAATCCGCGCGTGCTGAAATCGGGCCGGCACGATCAGAAATTCTACAAGGCGATGTGGCAGACGATTCTCTCCGGGGCGATCTGGCAGGGCGAGATCATCAACCGGCGCAAGGACGGCAGCCTTTACCCCGAGGAAATGACGATCACCCCGGTGCGCGATGCGACAGATGCGATCACGCACTTCATCGTCATCAAGCTCGACATCACCGCGCGCAAGGAAGCCGAGGCGGCGGTCGAAAAGCTGCACCGGGAACTGCTCGGCGTCTCGCGGCAGGCGGGCATGGCCGAGGTGGCGACGACGGTGCTGCACAATGTTGGGAATGTGCTCAACAGCGTGAACGTCTCCGCGACGCTCGCGGCGGAGAGCATCCGCAACAGCGGTGCGGAGGATGTCGTGCGCGTGGCGGAGCTGCTTCAGGAACACGCGGGCGATCTGCCGGGCTTCTTCGCGCGCGACCCGCGCGGGGCGGAGATTCCGGGATTCCTCGCGGGACTCGGCGCGCAGTTTCAGGCGAAGCAGAAGATGATCCTGCGCGAGTTCGGCTCGCTCACCGCAAACGTCGAGCACATCAAGGAGATCGTGGCGATGCAGCAGAGTTATGCGCGCGTGGCGGGCGTCACGGAGGTGCTGCCGCCCGCGCAGCTCGTCGAGGACGCGCTGCGCCTGAATGCCGGCGCGCTCGAACGCCACGGGGTGACGGTCGTGCGGGAATTCGAAGACGTGCCGCCCATTGCCGTGGACAAGCACAAGGTCATCCAGATCCTCGTGAACCTGATCCGCAATGCGAAGTATGCGCTCGACGATGCGCCGCAGGCCGACAAGCAGCTCCGCCTGCGCATCTGCCGCAATGGCGGCGACCGCGTGAGAATCGAGGTGCGCGACAACGGCGTGGGCATCCCGGCGGAAAATCTCCGGCGCATTTTCGAGCACGGCTTCACCACGCGGCGCGACGG
>JBDSAR010000579.1:0-1594 GCA_039922035.1 Chthoniobacteraceae bacterium | reverse complement strand
CAGGGGTGTGGCGTTCGGCCTCAGAATTTCCCGTGGCAAAACTGCTCCCGCGTGATGCCGGCACTGGCGATGATTCCGCGCGTGCCGGCGGCGGCGTGCCGCGCGAAGGTGACGAGGGTGTGCAGTCGGCGATTGCGTCGAGACGGGGGACTTGATTATCGGTAGCGCCATGCCGCGAAAAGTCCGCCAACTGTTAGCCGATCTGGAGGCGGCTGGATTCGCGATTGTTCCGGGAGGAAAAGGATCCCATCGGAAATTCCGGCATGCGAAATTTGCGGGAGCGGTACTTTTGAGTGGCAAAGACGGGGAGGACGCCCACCATTATCAGGAGAAGCAAATCCGCAACGCCATCCGAGCAACGACCAAATGAAAACCGAAGACCGCTACCTGAAGTTCGTCCGCTGGAGTGAGGAGGACTCGGCGTATGTGGGCTTCTGCCCGGACCTTTTCCCGTGGGGCGGTGTGTGCCATGGAGCAGATGAGGAGGCGACCTACCACGCGCTGCGCGAACTGGTGCGCGAGGAGATCGCCGATTTGCAGGCCGCCGGGCGCGAGCTTCCCGAGGCAGTCACGCGCCCGATGTGCGAGCCCGCGGGGGTGTAGCGCACAACGCATCTAGTTGCGCCTGTGCTTCGGGGCTGATAGCCTCCGGACATGGAACGCATCGTCATCAACCCGGACATCTGCAACGGGCAGCCGACCATTCAAGGGACGCGGATCCCGGCGCGCACAGTGCTGGAGTTTTTCGCGGCGGGCGATTCGATCGGGGAGGTGCTGGAGGAGTATCCGGCGCTCACGCGTGAGGATGTGCTGGCGTGCATCGGGCTGTCGTCGGAAAGCATCACTTTTCGCTCGAACGGGTCGCGCTTGTTTAAAACCCGAAATCCGCCGGGGTGAGGCCGGACTGGCGGATGATGGAGCGGGTGGTGCCGATGGGGGATGATCGCGGTGCGGCCTTCGGCGCTGGGCATTTTCACATGGCTGCCGCGCTGCGAGATGAAGCGGAAGCCGCGGGCTTCGAGGATGCGGATGATTTCCGCGGAGCCGAGCCGCCTAGGCATGGACGAGTTCCTGACCGACCTCGGCTTCGCTCACGAGGGTGAAGTCGGTCGCAGGGGCGTCCTCGAAGTAGAGTTCGACGGCCTCGCGGAGATTCGCGAGCGCCTCGTCGCGGGTGTGGCCGAAGCTGGAGACATCGACATTCAGGCACTGCGCGACGAAGAATTCATCCTCGCGATAGACGCAGTAGGTGATGGATTTCATGCGAAGAGACTAGCAGCCGCCGGGGTCGCAGGCAAGGTGTCCGAGAGCCGTCAGTTCTGAGCGGTGCCGGTGTCCGACACCGGGATCTTCCGGTACGCGATGGGGCGGCAGAAGGTGACCTTGGAGACTTTTGTGACGAGGACGACGAATTTCCGGAAGTCGTCGGAATCATCGTATCCGCGGAAGTAGGCGCGGGACTTGCCCGGCATGGCATCCCACCAGGCCTGGACGGCGTCGCCTTCGACGATGCGGGTCTCGCCGGAGACGTAGGCGATGCTCTCGACGGTGAAAGGGGGATGCGAGAACATCCATTCGGCGTGAGGATTTTCGC
>JBDSAR010000578.1:0-7542 GCA_039922035.1 Chthoniobacteraceae bacterium | reverse complement strand
CGGCGGCGAGTTCGCTGATTTTCAGCCCCGTGATGTATTCCGCGAGGTTTTCGGCGTGGGTGCCGATATCGCCGATGCAACCCGCGGCGCCACTGCGCTTGGGATCGGTGCGCCATGCGGCCTGTTTTTGGCCGGAGGCTTCGAGGCGCGTGGAGAGCCAGCCTTGCGGATACTCGACGACGATCTTGCGGATCTTGCCGAGCTTGCCGGTGGCGACCATTTCGCGCGCCTGTTTCACGAGCGGGTAACCGGTATAGTTGTGCGTGAGGCCGTAGAACTGGCCGGTCTTTTTCACGATGGCGGCGAGCTTCTTCGCCTCGGCGAGATTGAGCGTCGCGGGCTTGTCGCTCAGCACGTGGAAGCCGGCTTCGAGCGCGGCCTTCGCGGGCGGGAAGTGCATGTGGTTCGGCGTGACGATGGCGACGAAGTCCATGCGCTTGTCCGCGGGCAGCGCCTTTTCCTTCGCGATCATTTCCTCGAACGTGCCGTAGCAGCGATCCGCCGGGAGGAAAAAATCGCCGCCGCTCGCGCGCGAACGTTCTGGATCGGATGAGAACGCGCCGCAGACGAGTTCGGTCTGCTGATCGATGGCCGCCGCGATGCGATGCACCGCGCCGATGAATGCACCGCGTCCGCCGCCGACCATTCCGTAACGAATTTTTCTGCTCATGAGTGGGTGGGTGTTTTGTGGTTGGGAAAAAGTGGGCGGCGCGTGGAACGCTGCCCGCGGGCGAGCGTGTTAGATTCACGCCGTTCTTGCTGCAAGCGCGAATGCCAGTGTGGGGCCGACGACTCGTCGGCCCTGCGGTGTCCGGGCGCGGTGTGGCAGGCTGAACGGCAAGAGCCGACGAGTCGTCGGCTCCACATTTTTGCTGTGTCCGCGACTGCTCATCCGTTTCCGCCCGATGCTGAGGGAGCGCGGCCGGCTTGGTTCTGCGACTGGAAGTGCCGTTCAAAAAAACGGGCGGCGTCCCGTGTGGAACGCCGCCCGATGCGGATAAGGTGGAGGTGCGTGGCTTACTTTTTCAGGTCTTTGAGCGCGGCGACCACGTCCTCGAGCGTTGCGGGCGGCGGGCCGGCGGGAGTGGGCGCGGGCTTCTTCTCAAATTTTTCCATCAGGTGGTTGTACGGTTTCACGATGACGAAGAAGACCACTGCGGCCAGGATAAGGAACGAGATCGTGGCGTTAATGAAGTTGCCGATCATGATGCTCTTGATGTGAAGGCCCGAGAAATCCGGCGCTCCGCCGACCATGCCGATGAAAGGAGTGATCACGTCCTTGACCATCGAGTCCACGATCTTCCCAAATGCTCCGCCAATGATCACCCCGACTGCCAGTGTGATGACGTTGCCCTTGAGGATGAACGATTTGAATTCTTCAACGAGGTTTTTCATAAGTTCCCGATACGAGATATTACTGAGGCGCGCGTAAAGTCGGAACTTGGGTACTGCGAGGCGGGCACTGAGGGAGAGAGGAAATGCTGGCGCAGGGTGCGCCGCGCCGGTCTGATGTCGGTGTGACCACGATGGATCGATTTTTTGAAAAGCTGAGCGCGAGTCTTGCCGGGGGGACGTTTGTGAAGGTCACGCTGAGCCGACGGCGCGGGAAGGGTGATCTGCGCAATGTGTACGGGCGGCTCGTGGAACTGAAGTCGGGCGCGGCGCTGTCGTTCACGCTGCGATACGCGACTCGCGATGTGACGAGGAATGAGGCGCCGGAGTCCGCGCCGCGCGTGCTCGGCAAGTGGCTGGAGGAGGATTTCGAGGAGGCGCATCTTTTCACCACGACGGGCGACTGGAAGCTGCGCGCGACGCACGACGGCGTGTGGAGCATGAAGGCCGCGCGCCCGGTTTTCTCCGCGGCGCTGCCGGCCTCGCACGACCGGCCGAAGGTGCGCGCGCTGGCGAATGCGCCGTTCCTCGCGAAGCTCGGCGTGACGGCGGCGGACGGCACGGCGCGCGCGGGCATGGCGGACAAGCTGCGGCAGGTGGAGCGCTTCGTGGAAATCCTCGGGCATCTCGTGGACGGCTGCGCGCTGCGCGAGGCGAAGAGTGTGCGTGTCTGCGACATGGGTGCGGGGAAGGGCTACCTCACGTTTGCGACGCACGAGTTTTTCCGTGTGCGCGGCGTGGCGGCGGAGGTCACGGGTGTCGAGCAGCGCGCGGATCTGGTCGGGTTGACGAATGGCATCGCGACGGAGCAGAAATGCGAGGGCCTGCTTTTTTGCGAGGGCTCGATCGGTGCGTTCACACTGCCGGAAAATCTCGACGTGCTCATCGCACTGCACGCGTGCGACACGGCGACGGACGATGCGCTCGCCGCGGGCGTCCGTGCGGGCGCGAAGCTGATCGTCGTCGCGCCGTGCTGTCAGAAGGAAGTGCGCCGCGAATTTTCACCGCCGGAAATCCTGCGCGGTGTGCTGCGGCACGGCATCCTCGCGGAGCGGCAGACGGAGATCCTCACCGATGGCATCCGCGCGCTGGCGCTGGAGGCGGCGGGCTATGATACGAGTGTATTTGAATTCGTCTCGAACGAGCACACGGGGAAGAATGTGATGATCGCCGCGACGCTGCGGGAAGCGAAGAAGGATGCCGCACCGGTGCGCGACGAACTGCGCGTGCTGATGGATTTCTTCGGACTGCGCTCGCAACGGCTCGTTTCGCTGCTCGAAAACGGGGATGCCGTCTGACGGGGCTTGGGCGTCCCGCCGCGCCTGAATTTTCTTAGATTGGAAATCTGCGCGGGCACGGCTTGACGCTGCCCCGCGGTGCCTCCACCCTTGCGATTCTTATGCGAACGTCAGCAATTACCACAGCTCTCACCATGACCGCGATCCTCAGTGCGGCACCGATGACGGAGGCGCTGGACATTCTCGGGTGGAAGCCTTTCGGGGGAAAGAAGGCCGAAAGTGGCGCGCCGACGGCCGTGCAGGAATCCGCCGCCGAACAGGAGTTGCGCCGGGGCGAAGCGCTGGAGACCGCGGGGAAAATGGACGCGGCGCTGAAAGTGTACCGCGGCATCGTGAAATCCGACAATCAGACGGTGGTCGCATCGAAGGCGCAGTTTCACATCGGGCACATCCTCGAACGCAAGAGCGACTACCCAACGGCGTTCAAGGCTTACGCCGAATACACGACGAAGTACCCGAACGGGACGGATTTTGACGCGGTGATCCAGGCGCAGTTCGACATCGCGAAAATGTATCTCGGCGGCAAGAAGACGAAGGTGCTCGGCATCCCCGTCGCGCCGTCTTACAAGCGTGCGGAGGACATGTTTGCGGACATCGTGAAGCGCGCGCCATTCCACCGCCTCGCGCCGCTGTCGCAGTTCAATGTCGGCCAGTCCCTCGAAAAACAGACGAAGGTGCCGGAGGCCGTCGCAGCTTACAAAGAGGTGATCAGCCGCTATCCCGGCGATCCTGTGGCGCACGATGCGCAATACCAGATCGGCTACGTGCAACTCCACGAGGCGCAGGGCGGCAGCTACAACCAGCAGACCCGGCAGCAGGCGATGGAGTCCTTTGAGGAATATGTGAACCGCCAGCCGAAGAGCGAAAAATCGGCGCAGGCGCGCGAAAACATCAAGACGCTCACGGCTGCCGAGACCAAGAACACGCTGGAGATCGCGAAATTCTACGACAAGACGAAGAACTACAAGGCGGCGGCGGTGTATTACAATGAGGTGATCCGCAATGCGCCCGGCGGCAAGGAGAGCGACCAGGCACGCAAACGTCTTGATGAACTGAAGGGGATCGCCGGCGCAGACGTGCTCCGCATCGGCCAGGAAAAGGCGCAGACCGGGGACATGGCGCTGGCCCGTCGCCGGGCACAGGCACGTGTGGACGTCGCGAGCCGTCCGGATTTCAACGGCCCGTACATTCCCATGCCTGCGCTGCCCGATGATGGCAGGCCGCGCCTGCGCACACCGACTGGCCCGATGGGGCCCATCACCGAGCCCGCGCTCCCGACCATCGATCCGCTGCAGGATCCTTCCGTGCCAAAACTTCGCACTGGCGACCCTCTGATCCCGCTCGCCCCGCTTCCGCCAGTGCCGGATGTGGCCAAGCCCGACACCGATCCGACGAAGAAGCCGCAATGAGGCCGCTGCTGTCGCTGCTGTCGTTGATGACAGCGCTGCTGTGCGTTTCGTGCGGCTATCAGGTAGGCCCGGTGAAGCCCAAAAAGCTCGAGGGCATCCGCCGCATCTGCGTGAAGAATTTCAAAAACGAAACGCTCGAGCCACGCATGGAGGCGATGCTCGCGAGCGCGGTCATCAAGCAGCTTCAGCTCGATGGGACTTATCAGGTCACAGACGAAAACAACGCGGATGCGATTTTGCAGGGCACGCTCCAGCGCATTGAGCGCGTGCCTTCCCGCGCGGTGCGCGGCAACGTGCTGCAAAGCTCGGAATACCGTCTGGCGATCATCGGCCGCTACCGTCTCGTCACCGCGCGCACCGGCACGGTGCTCGATGAGCGCAATGTGACTGGCACGACGGATTTCTTTGTCAGCTCGGGATCCAGCGGCTCCGATCTGCTCACGGCCGACTCGGCGCAGGATGAACGGCAGGCGATGCCGCTTGCTGTCGAGGATCTCGCTGCGCGCATCTCCAGCTTCATCAGCGAAGGGTGGTAGTGCGGAAGTTGAGAGTTGAGGGTTGAGAGAAGAAAACGCAAACGCTCCCACCTCGAACCCGCCCACCGAAGTTCACACTGGCGCTGTTTTTTCCCTCTCAGCTTTCAACTTTCAACCCTCAACTCCCGCTGTGCTCTTCCTCGTCCCCACGCCCATCGGCAATCTCGGCGACATCACGCTGCGCGCGCTGGAAGTGCTGAAAGAGGTGGACCTCATCGCGTGCGAGGACACGCGGCATAGCCTGAACCTGCTCCGGCATTTCGGGATTGCGAAACCGCTCGTGAGCTACCATGAGCACAACGAGGCGAGGCGCACCGCGGAGTTCATCGAACAGCTCGCAGCGGGAAAAAAGATCGCGATCATTACGGACGCAGGGATGCCCGGCATCAGCGATCCCGGCCATCGCATCCTGCGCGCGTGCCGTGAGCGCGGCGTGCCGTTCACCGTGCTTCCGGGCGCGAGCGCAGTCGCCACCGCGCTGGTGGGATCGGGCTTTGACGCGTCGAAGTTTTACTATGCGGGTTTCCTCCCGGTGAAGAGCGGGGGCCGTGAGCGCGACCTGCGTGCCGCGGGCGACCGCTCGGAGACGACGGTGTTTTTCGAGTCACCGCACCGTCTTGTGAAGACGCTCGCTGCTGCCGTCACGCTGCTGCCGGAGCGGTCGATTTGTGTCGCGCGCGAACTGACGAAGACCTTCGAGGAATACCGCCGGGGCACTGCCGCCGAACTCCTCGCCCACTACACCGCGCATCCGCCGAAGGGTGAGATCGTGCTCCTTGTCGCCGGCCTCGACTGATGAACGCAAACCCGATGCTGCTCCTCCGTCTGCTGCTCCTTTTCACCCTGCTACCGCTGACCGCGTGCACCGACCCGCGGGCCAATTCGCTCTCCCGTCTGAAACAGGTGGACGCGGCGGAACTCCGGATGGAAGTCTCGCGCCTCTCCACCCGGCTCTTTCCCGCAGCGGGCCCCACCATCGTTCCGTTGCAGCCCGCAGAGTGGCCCGCGCCACTCCTGAAACTCCGCCCGCTTCGCATGAACCTTTATCGTGACGGCCTCGCCGTCTCCCTGCAGGCGAAACCCGGTTTTGAATACGGACTGCACATCGTCCCGCATGGCATTCCGGAGGAGTTGAAATCCACCGACCGCACACAGTATGAGAAGCTGCAGGACGGCATCTTCTACTTCATCCAAAAGCGCTGAACGCAGCGCACAATTCACCGGCAAAAAAAAGCCCCGGCCACTTTCGCAGCCGGGGCTTTTGTTAAAATGGGTTGCGGACTAGCTCGCCGAAGCGACGGGGTCCACGTTGATGCGGCGGCCGCCCTTGTCGAAGCGCACCGTGCCGTCAATCAGCGACCAAATCGTGTAGTCACGACCGAGACCCACATTCTTGCCCGGCTGGAATTTCGTCCCGCGCTGGCGGACGATGATGTTGCCGGCAACGACGACTTCGCTGCCGTATTTTTTGACGCCGAGTCGCTTGCTGACGCTGTCGCGACCGTTCTTGACGCTTCCTTGACCTTTCTTATGAGCCATAAAAGTAGAGTGCTGGGTGTTGGATTGAAATTAGCCGACGATGCCGGTGACCTTCACCTTCGTGAGACGCTGGCGATGGCCGACCGTGCGGTGGTAGCCCTTGCGACGCTTGTAGCGATACGCGAGCAGCTTCTCGCCCTTCTCCTGCGCGAGGATCTCGCCGGTCACGGAGACGCCCTTGATGTCGCCGCCGACCTTGATGCCCGCGCCTTCGCCGGTGAGGAGGACCTCGTTGAAAGTGACGGAAGATCCGACTTCGCCTTCGAGTTTTTCGATGGTGAGCGTATCGCCTTTGGCGACCCGGTATTGTTTACCACCGGTTTTGATGACAGCGTAGGACATGGCGTAGTTTCTTTGGAAAATGGGCGCGGAATCTGGCAGCGATGATCCGCTCTGGCAAGGGATAAATCATGCCTTTTGCAGTTTCATTTCGCCCCTGTCTCACTGCTTGCGCCGTCCGCGCGCGGGGCGCACTTTTATCCGAATGAACACTCCCTCGCTCCACGCACAGTGCCCCGATTGCGAAACGCCGCGCATCATTGTCGTCCACGAACCGCTGCCGCAGGCGCAGATCGATCGGCGCGCATTTTTGAAAAGGACCATCGGCGCGCTCGCCGCGACCGCCATCACGCCTGCACTCACACCCTGGGCGCAGGCCGCGAAGAGCGGCAAAAGCGAGACGCTCGTGCTGCAGTTCGCCAAGACGCTCACCGAGGAGCAGCGCGCGAAGGTCTGGTTCCCGTTCGAGGATCGCAAGCGCACGCTCGTGGACAACAACTGGCACATCGTGGACCAGAAGCTGGGCGCGTTTTTTGCGAAGGATCAGCAGGCGATGGTGCGCGAGATTTTCCGCAATCTGCACTCGCCCGAGTATGCGGAGAAAGTGATGCAGCAGGTGACTCACGACAGCGGCAAGGCGGGCTTTGAGGATTCGAGTGTCGCGCTCTTCGGCGAACCCGGCACGGGCGAATTCGAGTTCGTCCTCACCGGCCGCCACTGCACGCGGCGTTGCGATGGCGACAGCGTTGAGGGCGCGGCATTCGGCGGGCCGATTTTCTACGGCCACGCTGCGAAAGGCTTCAACGAGCCGGCTGACCACGAGGGCAACGTCTATTGGTATCAGGCCAAGCGCGCCAACGCCGTCTTCCAGATGCTCGATGGCAAGCAGCGTGAGAAGGCGCTCCTCCCGCGCGGTCGAGAAGAGACCGGCAACGACACCGTGAAACTTCAGGGCAAGAACGCCAACATCGAGGGCCTCGCCGTCGCCGACATGACGAAGGATCAGCGCGAAGGCGTGCATGCCGTCATGCGCGACCTGCTCGCGCCGTTCCGCAAGGAAGACACCGACGAGGCGATGAAATTCATCGA
>JBDSAR010000577.1:0-2363 GCA_039922035.1 Chthoniobacteraceae bacterium | reverse complement strand
CACAATCCCGGCGTGCCCGACTGGCTCCCGCCCGCCGTCTCCGTGCATCGCGGCGACTGGAAACTCATCCGCATTTTCCACGGCGGCGAAAATGGCGCGCATCGTTACATGCTTTTCAACCTGCGCGATGACCTGAGTGAGAAGACGAATCTCACGGCGCAGAAGCCCGAATTGGTGAGCGAACTCGACGCGCTCATCACAAAATTCCTCGCCGACACGAAGGCCGTCGTGCCCGTCCCGAATCCCGCGTTCGACCCCGCGAGGTATCACCCCGAACGCGAAGGCATCCAGACCAACAAAGACAAACCGAAGGCCAAGGCCGCCGCGAAAGCACCCGCCAAAACCGCGGCGAAGGACGACAGCGATCCCGCGTTGCAAGGATGGAAAGCCCGCGCCTGCACGGCCTCCGTGAAGGACGGCATCATGCACATCACCAAGCTCACCGACGCCAGCTTCCTCGGTTTCTCCGCCGCGAAAATCAGCGGCCCGAGCACGGTGAAAGTGCGCATCAAATCCGGCGCAGGCGCCTCGCATTGCGACTGGCTGCCCGGCGGCGCGCAGGACAAGGCGCAAAGCGTGAACTTCACCCTCACCGGCGGCGACTGGCAGGAACTCTCGATTATACTCCCCGCCACCGGCCCGCTCGGCATCATCCGCCTCTATTTGCCGAAGCAGGAGCACCCCATCGAGATCGACTGGATCGAAATCGCCCCCCAGACCGGCGCTCCCAAGCGAACGAACTTTTGACCGCATGAAACCGCTCGCGCATCGACTGCGCACTCCCGGTGATCCCGTCCGCCTCTTCGCCCGGCCGTTGCGCATCGCCCGCGCCTCCGTCAACTAAAGCGCCCGCTGTGTTGATCGCGGCTGAGTCGAACGCATTCTGCTGCTTTTTTCACGTTGACCTTGTTTCCGGCCCGAATCCGCGGCTGCACCTGTTTGATCTGGCGGCTGTGACTGCCGCGCTCGTGGCTCAGTTTACGCTGACGGCGCGGACTTCTGTCCAGACGATCAGATAGCAGGCGCCGGCGACTCCGCCTCGTCCGACGGAATCAACGCGATCTCAATCCAACCGTGTACCTGAACACGCCTGCCAGTGTCTGCTGCCGACTGGCACACGGTTCGCAAGGTTTCGTGCAGCTCCCGGAGTGCGATCAGGCGGCGCTCGGAATGGGCGACATCCCTGCCGAACCGCTCTTCGTTGCTCAGCTTCTCCATGTTGTGAAAGTCGATCTTGCTCTTCACGAGCGAGAGGAGGATTTGCCTGGCCTCGTCCGGGCTGAAGGTGCCATCGAGAAGTTTGTATCGTTGGGTGGTGTTCATGGTTGGGAATTCATGGGTTGCAGAGAGGGCAGTGCTGTGGTGAGGCGGAAGTTTGCCCGTCAGCGCGGGGTTCAATGGATCACCCATAGCGCGTCCGAGACGAGGCACACGCCGCCGCGGCGTTTGAGGACTGGGCGCAGGGCCTCGATCAGGGCGGGGGCCTGTTCCGACGGCACGGCGGTGAGGATGCATGCGTTGCCGCTGCCGCCGCCGGGTTCGTCGTTGCGGCGCTCGCCGCGTTCGCCGGCTCCGGTGACGGGGCTGATAACTGAGTAGCCGCTCACGCCATTCTCGCGCAGCGTGGCGAGGAGCGCGGGGACTTCGGGGGCGTCTATGATGATTTCAATTCGTTTTACGGGTGTCATGGGTCAGTGCCAGATGTGGTTGATGACGCTCATGTAGAGCGGCAGGCCGAGGATGATGTTGAATGGAAATGTGATGGCGAGCGACATGGTGACGTAGAGCCCCGGATTTGCCTCGGGCAAGGCGAGGCGCATGGCGGCGGGCACGGCGATGTAGCTTGCGCTCGCGCAGAGCACGGTGAGCAGCAGCGCGTCGCCGCGTCCGAGGCCGATGAAGTGCGCGAGCGCGATGGCGGCGGCGGCATTCACGAGCGGGACGAGCGTGGAAAATGCGATGGGGAAAATGCCGAGCTGCCGGATGCCGCCGAGACGGCGCGCGCTGACGATGCCCATGTCGAGCAGGAAGAGGCAGAGCATTCCGCGAAAGATGTCGTTGGTGAATGGCGCGAGCGCCTTCCCGCCGCTTTCGCCGGTGAGCAGGCCGATGACGAGCGCTCCGGTGAGGACGAGCACGGAGCCGTTCGCAAACGCATCGCGCAGCAGGTGCGACCACGAAAATGCGGTGCCGTTTCCCTTCCCGAGCCACCGCGCGAGGGCGATACCGACGATGATGGCGGGCGATTCCATGAGCGCCATCGCGGCGACCATGTGTCCGCCCGATGTGATGCCGAGTTGCCCGAGGAACGAGGTCGCCGCGATGAAGGTGACCGCGGAGATGGAGCCGTAGGTCGCGGCGAC